>DASQHH010000389.1:0-6696 GCA_035632195.1 Vicinamibacterales bacterium | reverse complement strand
CCTGCGACAGATGGTCGGCCGCCTTGAAGACCTCGTCGCCGACGGCGGCCTTCGACATGACCGCCTGGATGAAGCCGGTGCCGTCGCGCAGGATGAGGAAGTGGATCTTGCCGCTCGACCGGCGGTTGTGCAGCCACCCCTTGATGGTGACTTCCTCGCCCTGATGCTTACCGATGTCTTCTATATAAACGTGCATAGCTGCTTCTCGAACCGCTCCCGCGCCGCGCGCGCCAGCCGCAGCATCTCCTTCGTCGACGCACGCGGCGGAGGATCGACGACGAGCGGCCCCTCGTAGCCGACTTTCAGCACCGTCGTCAGCGCCGCCGTCCAGTCGATGCGGCTCTCGACGGGCACGCGCATCGTCACCAGGTGCTCGGACGCGATCTCGATCGCATCGACGAGATCGCGCTTCACGCCCGCGCAATCGAACGCGATGCCGATGCGCGACTCGAAGCCCTCGACGAAATGCACCAGCGAACCGATCGGCGCCAGGCCTTCCGAGTTCGAATCGATGGCGATCGACGCGCCGAGCGGCTCCGCGAGCACTCCCAGGCGCTCGATGTCCTTCGCCGTTTCACGAGGCCGCGCCACGTGCAGCGTCAGCACCCGCATCGGGATGCGCCGCGCGACGAACAGCGCATCCTCCGCGCGCGCCGCCCCCGCCGTTCCCGCCGGCACCTGGATGCCGTGCAGCTCCAGTCCGGCTTCGGCGAGCCATTGCTGAAGGTCGGCGACGACTGCCGCGTTTTCGCAGTCCAGATGGGTCCGCGCGCCGTACACCTCGACGAGCTCGAACCCCTGCGCCGCGATCTCGAGCAGATGATCGCGACCGAGCCGCTTATCCGCGTAGACGCGAGTGGATACCACAAAGCGCCGCTTCGTGGGCACGGGAACCACTCATTGTACAGATTCCTTGACCACCTTGTCATCGCGGTCGCGCAGCTGCTCTGCGGGAGACTCGATGTAATTGGCGATCCCGGACTCAGGCGAGTTCCTCGATGTGTGCCGACAGCAGGTCGCGCAGGCGCCCGAACCGCGGGTATTTCTCCAGCGTCGTCCTCGCGTACCGCAGCGTTCGCGGAATGTACTGGATATACACAGGATTCCGCCGGACGGCGGTCTGGTAGCCGAACGTGCCGAGCGCTTTCAGGTTGCGCTGCAGCCCCATCAGGTCGAAGCGAGTACGGAAGGTTTCATCGCCGGCGCTTCCTTTGAGTGCGAGGAAGTAGGCAATGAGGTCATCGAGGTCGCGTTCGCCGATGTCGACGTACGAGTCGCGCAGCAGCGACGCGAGATCGTAGGTGTCCGGGCCCATGCGCGCGTCCTGGAAGTCGATGATGTACAGCTGACCGTCGCTGAGCATCAGGTTGCGGCTGTGGTAGTCGCGATGGCACAGGACGCGCGGCTCCGCCGCGAGCTCGCCGATGATGGCCCGGCACTCGCCTCCGAGGGCCGCGCGCTGCGCAGTCGTCAGCACCGCACCGCGGTACCCCTCCAGGAAGTGCTTGACGAAGAAGTCCATCTCCCACGTCAACTTCTCGACGTCGAACGCGATGCGATAGGGCACGTACCGGTCGGATTTCAGCTCGGCGCCCCGGCGCTGCAGCAGCTCGATCAGCGCGACGGCCTGACGATACAGCGCGGCGTGCTCGCTCTCGCTTGCAGCGCCGAGGTGCGCCTGCAGCGTCACGTCGCCCAGGTCCTGAAGCGCGATCACGCCCAGCGGGTCGGAATGACCGAGCACCTTCGGGACCGGCAGCGGGATCTGCTCCAGGAGGTCGGCAACGTTGGCGAAGGGGAGCGTCGCAAATTCGATGCGGTCCGCATGCAGCGCGAGGACGAAGGGCGCGCCGGATTCCGGGATGACGCGGAAGTACCGGCGGTCCGATGCGTCGCCCGTCAAAGGGACAATGCGCGAACGGTGTCCGGCGATCCCCTGCTGCCGCAGGTACTGCTGAATGGGGTCGGCTTTCTCAGCCACGGGTCACTCGGACGGCCGTTCCCCGGTGTCGAGCGGCGACGCGACCACGCCGTCCTGTCCGGCGACGAGGATCGATCGGCGGTATACGGCGCGCCCGGTCACCTTCACTCCGTCGGTCACGATGCATTCCTCGATCACCGCGTCGGGTCCAATCTCCACATCGTCCCACAGAATCGATCGCGTCACCCGCGCAAAGGGGTGGATTGTGCAGCCGCGGCCGCCGAGCGCGTTCGCGTGGCGCGCGCGGACGGCCAATTCGTGCGACGTGCGCCAATAGTCCGCTGCGGTGCCGATGTCCCAGAATCCTGCGGCGGACACGAATCCGCGGATGGCTCCGCGGTTCGTTCGAATCCAGTCGTCGTAGACGCCGCCGATTGTTGCAAAGGGCTCGTCGAGCGGCAGCGGCTCGAAGACCCTGCGCGCCGCGATCTGCACGCCGATGAAGTGAAAGGAGCCGGCGGCGGCGGGACCGCGCGACACGAATCCGGTCACGCGGCGATCGTCGTCGAGCACGACGCCGCCGTAATGCTGATGATCAATGTTCGGAACGAGCGCCAGCGTAACGACGGCACCCGACCGCGCGTGCGCCGCCTCGAGCTCCGCCACCTTTACATCGGTCAGCGTATCGCCGTTGACGATGAGCAGCGGATCCGCGTCCACTAGCGGCAGCGCCTTGCGCGGGCCGCCGGCGCTCCCGAGGACGCGCGGCTGCTCCCACGAATACCGCACGCGGACGCCGAGGTCCGATCCGTCGCCGACGACGGCGGTGATCGTGGCAGGGCGATGGTGGAGATTCAGCACGACGTCACGGATGCTTTGCGAGGCGAGCCACGCGAGGCTTCGGCGGACGAGCGGCTCGCCGGCAACCGGCACTGCCGGTTTGGCGCGGACGTCGCTGAGCGGACGGAGCCGCGTGCCGAGTCCCGCGGTCAGGAGCAGCGCGGATGTCAAACTTCGGCGAACACCATGTCGGAGGCCCGCACGCCCTGCGCGTCGCAGTGCAGGATGTAGATGCGGCGGTAGGAGTCGAGCAGATAGTCGGACGGCCCGCGCCCGAGCGCGAGCGCCATGTCATGGATGCCGCGATCCCCGCCTTCGATCTCGACGAACGTCCCGACCGGCGTCTCGTCGATCGCGACAATCACGTCGTCGAGCGCGAATTCTTCGCGGTACTTCTCATAGCGGAACCAGACGTGGAAGCCGAGGGCCTCGAGGATACCGACGAGCACGGTGCCGTCGCTGACCAGCGTCTCGAGCTCCTCGCGGAGCTTCATCAGCGCTGGCTGGGCCGGACCTTTGAAGGTGAGGACGCTCTTGCCCGACTCGACGCGGACGCGCAGCACGCAGCGCTGCCGCCTCAGCTGTTCGTCATCGGTGTCGAGCAGGGAATCCTCCTGGAGGCGCCGCGCACGAATCGGCGTCGCCCCCGTGGCGGCGACCGCGGCGCGGGCTTCGGCGGCGTTGTCGAACCGCAGCTTGATCTCGCGCTCCAGCGTCCCGATCGCCATGCCGCGCTATTAGAAACCCGGCCTCCGAAAATAGCAACCGGAGTTCACGTCACGCGCAAGCGGTACGAGCACCCGAGCAGTTTCGGCGCACCGATGTTCCTGCCGAGAACCAGAACCTTATGCGTGCTCCCGAGCCCGCCAGGCAGCAGCAGCGTCTTCAGTTGAGGATCGCTGAGCGCGGCCTCGGGGTTTCGCGCGGAAGGCAGCAGCCCCAAGAGGAAGTAGGTCTGATCCAGAAAGCCGATCGTCTGCATGCCTGCGTCTTCGGCGGCGGACCGAACGCTCGTGAAGTCGACGTGCGCGGTCACGTCCTGGCGTCCGGCGTTGCGCAACCACGGCGGTGACGCCGACTCGGCGCCCGCCGAGCGATGGCCGCTGAAGGTCGTCAGCGTTCCGGCGGAATGGCTGGCGGAGTAGAGCACGCGTGCGTCGTGGCCATAGTCGATGAGGACGATGAAGCCGCGCCGGAGGCGCCGGGCTGCGTCGCGGATCCAGTCGACAGCGCGCAGATTGATCTCGGCACGCCAGCCCGGCTCGAGCCGGATCCCGAGCGCGTCGAGATATGCCTCGAGTCGGGGCGTCGAGACCGGTCCTTCGATCGTCGCGAGGGTGTCGACGGCCGCTCCGCTGCCGGCGACGACGTAGACCTCCCGCAATCCGTCTTGGCGCATCACCACTTGATGGACGGGCATCGCGTCGATGAGCTCGTTCGCCAATAGCACGCCTTCGAACGTCTCCGGCAGCGACGCGCCGGACGAGGTGAGGCGATCGCCGAGCTCGCCGAGTGTCCGGCGCTGCGCGGCGCGGGCTTCGGCGCTCGCTTCGACGAGATGCAAACGCAGCGAATCGTAGACGGAGGGATCGCGAAGACGCATCGCCCGCAGGATGTCCGCGGAGAGACGTCCGTTGCCCGCACCGCACTCCACCAGGTCCTGCGCGGCTCCTGCCTGAAGCATTTCCGCGATCTGAATCTCGAGGAGCTCGCCGAACAGGGGGCCGACGTCGACGCTGGTAAAAAAATCGCCCGCGCGGCCCGAACGTTGGGCGGCGCGGGCGTAGTAGCCGAGCGCGGGGTCGTAGAGCGCGAGGTCCATGAACGCGGCCACCGTCATGGGACCGCGTTCCTGGACCAGGCGGCTGATCATTACTCTTTGCGGACCGGGACGAAGACCTCGCTGTCGCCGCGCCAGACGCGCAGCTGACCGAGGTGTCCGCTCTGAATCTTCTGCAGCTCGCGCTGCGCGTCGAGTGCGCTGCCGACGGACTTGCCGTTGACCGACAGGATGACATCGCCCTGCCGCAGGACTCCGGCCGCGGGGCCGTCAGGGTCGACGTCGGTGATGACCGCGCCCGACTGCCCGGCCGGGATGCGAAGGCGCCGCTGCAGCGACGGCGTCAGGTTTTCGAGCGTCAGGCCGAACCCGCTCGCGCCGTGCTCCTCCGGCTCCTGCTGCTCCTGGCTCGGATTGTTGCGGCGGCCGTTGGTCTGCGCCTGTTCGGCGTCGAGATCCAGCTCCTCGACGGTGACGCTCAATGTCTTTTCCTGCCGGTTGCGCATCACTTTGAGCGGTACGGTGGTGCCCGGTTTGGTCGCCGTGACCATCTTGACCAGTTCGTCGTTGCTCGCGACCGGACGGCCGTTGTACTCCACGATGACGTCGCCGGGTTCGAGACCGGCTTTGGCCGACGGCCCGCCCGCGGCGACCTGCGAGACGACCGCGCCCTTGCGCTCCTTGAGTCCGTAATCTTCGTAGCTGTCGCGGGTCACCGGAATGACGGACACGCCGATGCGGCCGCGGGTGATCTTGCCGGTGCGAAGCTGCGGCAGCAGATCACGCACGGCGTTGATCGGCACGGCGAACCCGATGCCGATGTTCCCTTCGTTCTGCGCGTTGGTGATGATGGCGGTGTTCATGCCGATCACCTCGCCGCGCAGGTTCAGCAGCGGACCGCCGGAATTGCCAGGGTTGATCGCGGCGTCGGTCTGGATCATCTCGTTGAAGCGGTTCGGCAGCGACTGGAACGGCCGGCCCATTGCGCTGATCACCCCGACGGTGACGGTGTAGTTGTAGCCGAACGGATTGCCGATCGCCATGACCCAGTCGCCCGGTCCGATCTGCGACGAGTCGCCGAACTTGATCTCAGGCAGCGCGCGGTTCGGCTTGTCGACGAGCTGAATCAGCGCGCTGTCGGTCAGCTGATCGCGGCCGACGACCTTCGCCGTATACGGCGTCTCGTCGTCCGTATAGAGGTAGACGTCGATCTTGGTCGCGTCTTCGACGACGTGGTTGTTCGTGAGGATCAGGCCGTCCCTGCTGATGATGAAGCCGGTGCCGGCGGCGCGCGTCTTCTGCTCGCGCTGCTGCTGGCCGCCGCGGCCGCGACGGCCGGATCCGCTCTGGTCATCGCCGCCGGCTCCGCCGCTCCCGCCCTGATCACCGAAGAAGCGATGGAAGAAGTCGTCCTGCGACCCGCCCCCGCGGAAGAACTCCGTCAGGTCGGCGGTCTTCGCTTTTCCCTCGACGTGGATGTTCACCACCGACGGTGTCACCGCCTTGGCGATGTTGCGGAACGTATCCGCGTTGAGCGCGCCGGTGATCGGCGCGCTGTTCATCGGCGGCACGGTAATCGTCTGTGCCATCGAGGCCGGCGTCAGGTCGAGGCGCGACGCCAGCACCATACCGACGGCGAGCGACGCGACGACGATGACCGGGACGTATAAGAGCGTGATCTTCCGCGTCGACATTCTGTTCTCCAATTCCGTTGTAGCGCAGGCCTTCAGGCCTGCAGCCCTAAAGGGCTGCGCTACACCACATTCACGATTTCGCGCTGCACGTCGCCGGTGATCGCCGCATCTTTCTCGCCGACGATCATATTGATCTCGGTCCGCACGCCGAAGTCTTCGAAGTACACGCCGGGTTCGATGGTGAAGCCGGTGCCGGGGAGCAGCCGCCGATCGTCGTGCGTTTCATAGTCGTCCATGTTGACGCCGTTTCCGTGGACCGTCTCGCCGAGGCTGTGGCCGGTCCGATGCAGGATCTTGTCGGCATATCCCGCCTCGCGCAGCACATCGGCCGCAGCCCGGTCGACTTCCCACCCACGGAGCTCGCGTCGGTCCCGGCAGGAGCGTTGCACGAGCGCGACCGCAGCGTCGCGCGCCCGCGCAATCGCCGCAAAGGCGTCGCTGAAACGCTGCGGCACGTGGGC
>DASQHH010000388.1:0-2321 GCA_035632195.1 Vicinamibacterales bacterium | reverse complement strand
GGGTCGGCGTCCTGGAGCTCGAACCGCGCCTCGTTGAGCATCGACGACGAAATGACCGCCGTTTCATTCACCTGCGCCGTCCACGAGTGGCGCGTGAACTGCCGTCCCGCACTGGGCAGAACGGTGCCCGAGACCGCATCCTGCGGATTCGTGTCGTAGAACCGATCGATATTGACCCTCGCCATCACCGAGTTCGCCGGGTTAATCCGGTGATCGCCGCGGGCGTCGAGGAGCGCCTGCCGGTAATTGCCGACGATCGTCGTCCCGGTGGTCACGAGAGGAGTGGTAATGGCGGCGGTGCGGTCCTGGCGCGTGAGGTCTGCAGAGGCGAAGAACTGCGTGCGATCCTTCGACACCGGGCCCCCGATCGCCATCGAGCCCTGCGCGAGCGAATCGGGAATGTCGGGTGGAACGAGCGCGGATGGCGTGCCGTTCGTCGTCGGAGCGACGCAGCTGGCAGCAGATTCCGCGCATTGCAGATCGCCCGACATGGCCGTCGGCTGCAGCGCGCCCGGACGGCCGAGGAACAGCGCCTCCCCGCGTGTCTGGTTCGATCCCGACCTCGTGACAATGTTGACCGCGGCGCTGGACGTCCAGCCGAACTCTGCCGAGAACGCGCGGGACATGACGTTCATTTCCTGTACGGCGCCAATCGGCAGCGTCGAGAACATCGTCTGCCGGCCCCACGGCTCGTCGGCGCTGGCGCCGTCGACGACGAAGTTCGCCTCGCGGCGTCCGCCCGCGCCGGTCACGACGTACACGGAGTTCATGAAGAGATCGCCGGTCCCCTTCGCCGGACGGAACGCGGCGTTCAGGAGTGGCACCGCGGAAATCTTGCGTCCGATCACAGGCAGCGTATCGAGCTGTTCGGCATCGAAACGCTGTCCGAGCTCCGGCTCCGCATGCACGTTGTCGGCAGCGCCGTAGACGGTCACGCTGCTCGAACCGCCCGCGACGGTCAGCCGTACGCGAATCGTTGCGGTTGTGCCGGCATCGAGAGAGACGTCCTTGATCGTCTCAGTCGAGAAGCCGGATAGAGACACGGTCACGACGTACGAACCGGCGATCGGCAGCGCGCCGATCGTGGCCGATCCGTCGGCGCCCGACACGGCCTCGCGCCGCGCGGATGTGGCGGAGTTGACGGCGGCGACGGTCGCTCCGGGAACGACGGCGCCGCTCTGATCACTGACGAGAACAACCAGTCTGGCGGTGTTCGGCGACTGCGCGGCAACGGGCGGGAGGGGCAGGATGGCCAGGAAGGGCAGGAGGAGTAGAACCCTCTTTCGGATCCAGACTCTCCAGGCTATCCCGCCCGTCCTGCCCGTTCCGCCCGAGCGGCTCACTTCGAACTGACCACGTAGTCTTTGAAGTAGCTCGTCGTGTCGGTCTTCGCCCAGAGGCCGACCTTTCCCTGGATGGGTGCGCGCAGGACCGGGTTGTTTGCCGGCAGCAGATCCGGGTTCGGCGGCGCATTGTCCCGCCCCGGCGGCGGCGCGCTGCCGAGCACGTAGGACAGCACCTTCGCGCCGTCGAGCGTTCCGGTGAGGTTCGCGCCGTCGACGTCGAGCCGCAGCTCGTGCCATTTCTCGCGATCGCCCGGCGCCGTCAGCAGGATGCCGTCGCGCGGACGGATCAGCGGACGCCGGATGCCGTTGTGGAATTCCCAGAGGATGACGTTGTGTTCCGTGTCGTTGTATCGCAGCGCGAGCCAGTCGCCGTTCGGCTTCACGTTGAACAGGATGCCGGACGCCCGGTCCGCGTCGCCAGAGATCGTCTTGAACTTCAGAGTGATTGTTCCGTTGGTGAAGTTGTCGACGCTCTTCAGCACGGCGACTGGGTAGTACGCGAACTGCTTCGCGTTGTCCATCAGCTCTTCGTTGTTCGTCCCGTACAGCTTTCGCGCGCTCTGGACGAGCAGCTTGGTCGGGTTGTCCTTGCCGGCCACCCACGGCCGGCCGTCGACCATGATGACTTTGTCGGGTCCGTCCTGCGCGACGATCCACGTGCCGACCATCGGCTCGAACGCGACCGGCGGCCTGCCGACGGTTTCCTTGGAGAGATCGACTTTCGTGTCCGCCGCTCGGGCGATCGTGAGCGCCGCAGCGACACCCACAGCGATACCGATGAATCGAAGTTTCATGACCAGACCTGTGAATGAATGACTGAATAAATGTAGTAACGGCGGCTGGTTTACTACCAGCCCACGTAGGGTTCCCGGTTTCAGGTTCCCGGTTCCAGGTTCAGTTGAACTGGGAACCTGGAACTGGGAACCGGGAACCCGATACCGGCAACTCAGCGCCCCTGGGCGTCGGAAGTGGCGC
>DASQHH010000387.1:0-2873 GCA_035632195.1 Vicinamibacterales bacterium | reverse complement strand
TCCAGCCTGAAATGGCCTGTCGTCCCGGCGCGTGTGATCGAGACCAGAGTTGACCGAATCAAACGGTGGCGGCACGCGGGCTATCGTCCGGTAGTCCCTCAGCCGCGCAGCACGTAAGACCGAACGCCATGTAGAACGTAGAGACGATCGGTGTTGCCGGATCGCCACGCAAGCAGTGTCCGCAGGCGTACATGTCCGTCCCGCCATCGGTCAGTCGGCGTACGGATCTTCCGCTAACATACTGACCCGCAAGCACGTCGCGCGGCACGGCCGTTGCTCGTTACGCTCGGCTAAAGCCTCGCGCTCCGTCTGTGCTGTGGACTCTGACGTCTGAGGACTGACCATGCTGAATGACATCAAGATCGCCCTTCGCAACCTGACCCGCGTCCCAGGATTCGCGCTCGCCTTTATCCTGACCCTGGGCCTCGGCATCGGCGCCAATACCGCGATCTTCAGCGTCATCAACGGCGTCCTCCTGCGCCCGCTGCCGTATCCGGAGGCCGACCGCATCATGCGCCTCCGCCAGCCTCAGCAGCTCGCGGGCGTCGAGGACTCGAATTTCTCGTTCCCCGAAGTCGCCACCTACCGCGAGCAGTCGAAAACCATCGACCAGTTCGTCGAATTCGGCGACTGGACCTTCAACGTCCTCGGCCGCGGCGATCCGCACCTCGCCAACGGCGGACTCGTCACCGCCAACTTCTTCCAGATGCTCGGCGCGCAGCCGCTCCTGGGACGCATGCTCGTCCCCGAAGACCAGCAGAAATCGGCGCCGCCGGTCGCGGTCCTCACGTACGACTACTGGCAGCAGCGCTTCGGATCGGACCCGGGCGTCGTCGGCCAGATGCTGGACCTCACCGTCAAGAAAGCGCAGATCGTCGGCGTGCTGAGGCCCGGCTCGCACTATGCGACGACGCAGCGCAAGCAGGACTTCTACGCCAACTACACGGCCAACGATCACTACATGGGATCGTCGATGCAGAGCGAGTGGCCGCACCGGATGACCACGGTCTACGCGCGCCTGGCGCCGGGCGAGACGGTCGAGCGCGCGCAGGCGGAGCTGCGGCAGATCGCCGGCGCGCTCCATCAGCAGCATCCGGAGGCGTATCAGAAATCCCGCGGCTACGACACCGTCGTCACACCCTGGAAGGACGAACTGACTGCGAAGGCGCGGCCGACGCTGATGATCCTTCTGGTGACGACGTTTTGCGTGCTGATCATCGCGTGCGCGAACGTCGCGAACCTGACGTTGACGCGGCTGGTCCAGCGCGAGCGCGAGCTCTCCGTGCGCGCGGCGCTCGGCGCCAGCCTGTCGCTGCTGCGCCGGCAGCTGCTCGCAGAGAATCTCGTGCTGTCGATCTTCGGCGGCGCGCTCGGCCTCGGCCTCGCGTTTGCCGGTCTCAACCTGCTGATCAAATACACGGCGCGGTTCACGGCCCGCACCGGTGAGATCGCCCTCGACTGGCGCGTGCTGGCGTTCACCGTCGTCGTCGCCGTCGGCGTCGCGCTGCTGTTCGCGTGGGCGCCGCGGATGCAGTTCGCCAACGACCCCGCGCGTGCGATGGCGTCCGGCGGGCGCACCACCGGCTCCATCGGTCGCCGCCGCTCGCAGCGCCTGCTCGTCGTCAGCCAGCTCGCAGCAGCGTTCATGCTGCTCATCGCCGCCGGCCTGCTGACGCGCAGCCTGCTCAGCCTCTACGCCGTCAATCCGGGCTTCGACCTCCAGCACGTGCTGAGCCTGCAGGCGCCCAACTTCTCGAATCAGAATCCGGACGACCCGCAGCGCGAGCGCGCCCGGCTGCAGCAGTTCAACGCGGACGTGATCGATCGCGTGAAGGGCGAGGCGTCGGTGAAGTCCGCCGCGGTCGCGTCCGCTGCGCCGCTCGGCGGATCGTTTTCGCAGGTGCGGGAGTTCAAGATCGACGGCGGCGACGGCGAGGCGATCAGCGGCGGCCCGAAGATCGTCACGCGCGTCGTCAGCAGCGGGTACTTCGACACCATCGGCACGCCGATCAAGTCCGGCCGCGCGTTCCGGCTGACCGACGATCAGAAGGCGCCGCCGGTCCTCATCCTCAGCGAGTCGATGGCGAAGTATTACTTCAAGAACGACAATCCAATCGGCCGCCACATCACCTGGAAGCAGACCGATTTCCGTACGGCCAAGGTGACGTGGTCGAACCCGATGGAAATCGTCGGCATCGCCGCGGACTCGCGCGCCGATGGCATCGACCAGGCGCCGATGCACACGGTCTTCCTGGCGGATACGCAGAACAACGCGCCGGCAACCATCCTCGTGCGCACCGCGGGCACCGGCTTCAGCGCGCTGACGCCGCGCGTGCTCGAGACCGTCCGCAACCTGGACTCGAACCGGCCGATCGATCACATCGAGACGCTCGAGGAAATTCGAGACGAGTCGATCGCGCCGCAGCGGCTCAACGCGACGCTGATCGGTCTGTTCGCGCTGCTCGCGCTCGTCATCGCCACCGTCGGCGTCGCCGGCGTGCTGGCATTCCAGGTGAGCCAGCGGACGAACGAGCTCGGCATCCGCCTCGCGCTCGGCGCAGAGCGGGAGACGATCCTGCGCATGATCCTCGGCGAAGGCGCGTGGATGGCGGGCGCCGGCCTCATCGCCGGCGGACTGCTGGCGATCCCGCTCTCGTCGATGCTCAACGGCCTGCTGTTCGGCGTCCAGCCCGTGGATCTGCCGACGATCGGCATCTCCGCGGTCGTGCTCGTCGTCGTCGCGCTCGTCGCGGCGTGGATCCCCGCGAAGCGCGCGACGGCCGTCGATCCGATGATCGCGCTCCGCAGCGAGTGAAAAGCAACCGCAGAGACCGCAGAGTTTTTCTTTCTCTCGGAATCAACTGCGCCAGGCT
>DASQHH010000386.1:0-5513 GCA_035632195.1 Vicinamibacterales bacterium | reverse complement strand
GTTCCGTCGTCCAGCCGAGCGCGTGTTGCGCGAGCAGGCGCGCGTCGAGTTCGGCTTCGTCGGACGGGATGCCGGCGTCGCGCAACCGAAGCCGGGCTGCCGCAACGTGATCGTGGACGGTGCTAAAGGCCCACCGTCGTCGCGTCTTTCAGCTTCTCGGACTGATAGAAGGTAATCGTCTGGTCGAGCAGCTCGGAGAGATCGCCATTGAGGACTTCGACGAGCCGGTGCGTGGTGAAGTTGATTCGGTGATCCGTGATGCGGTTCTGCGGAAAGTTGTACGTCCGGATTTTCTCCGATCGCTCGCCGGTGCCGACCTGGCTGCGCCGGTCCTTCGCGATCGCTTCCTGCTGCTTGCGCATCTCCATTTCGTACAGTCGCGAGCGGAGGACCTTCATCGCCTTCGCGCGGTTCTTGATCTGCGACTTCTCGTCCTGCTGCGAGACGACGAGGCCGGTCGGCAGGTGCGTGATGCGGACCGCGGAGTACGTCGTGTTGACGCTCTGGCCCCCGGGTCCGCTCGAGCAGAATGTGTCGACGCGCAGATCCTTCTCGTTGATCTGGATGTCGACTTCCTCGGCTTCCGGCAGCACGGCGACGGTCGCGGTCGACGTGTGGATGCGGCCGCTCGCCTCGGTCGCCGGCACGCGCTGCACGCGGTGCACGCCGCTCTCGTATTTCAGCTTGCTGTACACGCCGCGCCCCTCGATCGTCGCGATCGCTTCCTTCAGTCCGCCGACGCCGGTATCGCTCGACGACATCACCTCGAGCTTCCAGCCCTGGCGCTCGGCGAACTTGCTGTACATGCGAAACAGCTCGCCGGCGAAGAGCGCCGCTTCGTCGCCGCCCGTCCCGGCGCGGATCTCGAGAACGACGTTCTTCTCGTCGTTCGGATCCTTCGGCACCAGCATGATCTTGAGTTCGGCGACGATGGCGTCGCGCTTGGCCACGAGCGACTTCATCTCCTCCTTGGCCAATTCGCGCATGTCGGGATCGGCGGACGCGGCCAGTTCCTCGGCGCCCGTCAGGTCGCGGACGATCGACTTGTATTCGCGGTAGCGCTCGACCATCGGCTCGAGATCGGCGAGCGCCTTGGCGTGCTTCCGGTAGACGGACTGGTCGCTCTGCACCTCGGACGTGCCGAGCAGGTGCATCAGCTCCTCGTACCGCTTTTCCTCTGCCGCGAGCTTGTCAAACATCTATCAGCTCATCCCCCCGACACGGGCGGGAGGAATGCCACCTCATCCCCGTCGGTGATCACCCGATCCATCCGCGCGTACTCGGCGTTGATCGCCGCCGAGATCGACCGCTCGTAGTTGGCGAGCTCGGGATACTCCGAGGCCAGCCCGCGCCAGACGCCGCGGATCGTCGACCCGGCCGGCGCGTCGCGCACCACTTCGGGTGCGCCGACGATGTCGCGCAGCCGGGCGAAGACGCGGACGGTCACGCGCATGCCGCGCGCTCCGCGTCCGTCCGGGCGCGCTCGTCGTCCGGGTCCGCCGTTGCGCCTTCGATCCACACGTCGCCGCCCTCGAAGAACTCGCGCTTCCAGATCGGCGCGATCTGCTTCACGCGCTCGATGGCATACCGGCACGCCGCGTACGCGTCGGCCCGGTGCGGCGAACGGGCGACGATGACGATGCTCGCCTCGCCGACCTCCAGCCGGCCGACGCGGTGGTGCAGTGCCAGGCGCGCGCCCGGCCAGCGGCCACGAATCTCGTCCGCGATCCGCTCGAACGAATTCAGCGCCAGCGGCTCGTACGCTTCGTACTCCAGGTATAAGACGCGCCGGCCGGCGTTGAGATTCCGCACCAGACCCAGAAATGTGACCACGGCTCCGTCGGCGCCGCTGCCGGCGGTATCCCCCAACTCGGCGGCGATCCGCGCAGAATCCAGCTTTTCCGGTCCGATCGCGAGGGGCACGCAACCAGTATAGACCGCTCGGCTAAAGCCTCGCGCTCCGCCAGAAGTGGTTCAGCAGCGGGCGCCCGCGGCCGACGGAGAGTGCGTGGCGGATCGCGCCGGCCACGTACTGCTGCGCGTCGCTCGCCGCGTCCGTCAGCGCGAAGCCGAGCGCCAGCGCGGCGGCCACCGCCGACGCGTACGTACATCCGGTCCCGTGCGTGCCGGCGGCAGCCACGCGCTCGATCGCCAACTCGTGGACGGCGTCCCCGTCGAAGAGGATGTCCACGACGCGGTCACCCGGCTCCGCCGCGTGGCCGCCGGTGATGATGACCGCGCGCGGCCCCATGTCGTGGATGCGCCGAGCCGCTTCGACCGCGTCCCCGCGCGACAGGATGCGGCGTCCGCTGAGCGCCTCCGCCTCCGGGACGTTCGGCGTGACGACGCGCGCCCGGCCGAGCAGTTCGAGGCGGAGCGCCTGCTCGCCGTCCACGTCGAGCAGCCGGCGGCCGTCACCGGACACCATCACCGGATCGACGACGACGACCGGCAGCTCGAGCTCGTCGATGGCGGCGGCGACGGCCTCGACGATCGCGGCGTTGGCGAGCATGCCGGTCTTCGTCGCGTGGATGACGATATCGCCGGCAACCGCCTCGATCTGCGCGGTGACGTCGTCGGCGGCGAGCGCGGTCAGGGCTTCGACGCCCTGCGTGTTCTGCGCGGTGATGGCGGTGACGGCGCTCACGCCGTACACGCCGAACGCGGCGAACGTCTTCAAATCAGCCTGAATACCCGCGCCTCCGCTCGAGTCGCTGCCCGCAATTGTCAGTGCCGTACGCATACGCTAAGATTCGCTTTCGATGCCTTCCACGACGCTTCTCGCCGTCATGACGCGCGACGCCGACTCGCGCGTCTTGCTAATCGCCGAACGCGCCGGCGCGGTCCTCTTCATCACCGCGCTGACGGCCGCCGCTGCGCAAATCAGCGTGCCGCTGCCGTTCACGCCGGTGCCGTTCACGCTGCAGCCGGTGGTCGTGCTCGTCGGTGGCGCAGTGCTCGGCGCGCGCCTCGGCATGACGAGCCAAATCGTCTATCTGGCGCTCGGCATCGCCGGCCTCCCCGTGTTCGCCGCGTCGCCGACGCTGCCGCAGGGCATCGCCCGGCTCGTCGGCCCGACCGGCGGCTATCTGATGGCGTATCCCGCTGCCGCGTTCGCCGCCGGATGGCTCGCCGAGCGCGGATTCGATCGCCGGTATCTCGCATCCGTCGCGGCGATGGCGTGCGGGCTCGCGATCGTGTTTGCCGGCGGCGTGTCCTGGCTCGGTCTCTCTGTGATGCCCGGACGCGGACTGAGCGCCGCCCTTGCTGCCGGTTTCTACCCGTTCATCGTCGCCGACACCCTCAAGCTGCTCGCCGCTGCCGTCGTCCTTCCGCGCGTGTGGGCGTTCATGGGCCGGCGGTAGTCGAGCGTCCGAGCACCAGCAGATACACGAACGGCGGAAATTCTTCTCGCCGCACGATCTCCAGTCCGGCCGCCGTCGCGGTCCGCATCACGTCTTCCACCTTCGCGCGTTGATCCGGCGCCGGCCCGGGGCCGCCCGCTCCGGGCATGAAGTCGACGACACCGATCCGTCCCTGCGGCTTGAGCGAGCGCGCGACCGTCGTCAGCAGCGGGACCGGATCGCGCCGCGCGCCCTTCTCGTCGAACTGCATCTCGTGGAACGTGTCGACGATCAGCACCGCGTCGAGGCCCGGCGGCAGCCGCGGGTCGTCCGCCGTGCCGAGGATCGTCACGACGTTGGACAGATTCTCGCGCTGCACGCGGCTCTTGATGACGTCGATCATCTGCGGCTGGATGTCTTCGGCGTACACGCGGCCGAGCGGCCCCACGCGACGCGCCAGGCGGATCGTGAACCACCCGCTGCCGGCGCCGAGATCGGCGACGAGGGATCCGTCCGCGATCCCGAGCGCGTCCATGATCTGATCCGGATGCTGCCACTGCGCGCGGTCGGGTGCTTCGAGGAGCCCGAGGTCCATCGGTTCGAAGAGGCGGCCCCGCGTTCGAGACTGCTCGGGACGGGCAGGATGGGCAGGTAGGGCAGGTAGGGCAGGTAGGGAGAACACGAAGACACCGAGGGCGGTGACGAGGCGAATCACGATCGCCCACCCTTGGTATCTCTACCTGCCTTACCTGCCCCACCCGCCCCACCTGCCCCCACGATCCCGCCTCGAGTCATCGCGTCGGCGGAGAGGATCTCGTCGAGGCGGTTCTTGTCCAGCAGGCCGCGTTCGAGGACGAGATCGCGGATCGACTTTCCCGTCTTGATCGATTCCTTCGCGATCTCCGCGGTTGCCTCGTAGCCGATGTACGGACTGAGCGCGGTCGCGGTCGCCGTGCTGCGATCGAGCAGCTCGCGCGCACGGGCCTCGTCGGCCGCCATGCCCTCGACGCAGCGCGTGCGGAATACGATCAGGGCCTGCCGCAGAATCGTCGATGCGTGGATCGCATTCCAGGCAATCACCGGCATCATCACGTTCAGCTCGAGTTGCCCCGCCTCGCAGGCGAGCGCGATTGTCTGGTCGCAGCCCATCACCTGGAACGCGACCTGGTTGACCATCTCGGGCACCGATGGATTCACCTTGCCGGGCATGATCGACGAGCCCGGCTGCACGGCCGGCAGCGCGATTTCCGACAACCCGGCGCGCGGCCCCATGCTGAGCAGCCGGAAGTCGCTGGCGATCTTGCCGGCTTCGACCGCCAGCCGGCGCAGGGCGCCGGAATACGCGAGCACATCGCCCATGCTCTGCGTCACCCGGAAGCTGTTGTCGGCAGGCTTCAGCGGGAGTCCTGTGTCGCGCGCGAGGTTGGCGACGACCCGGCTGCGGTAGTCGTCGCCGGCGTTGAGGCCGGTGCCGACGGCCGTCGCGCCGAGATTCAGCTCCAGCAGCTGCCGTGCCGCCGCTTCCACATCGTCCGCTCCGCGGCGGACGTTCGCGGCGTAGCCGCCGAATTCCTGGCCGAACGTGATCGGCACGGCGTCCTGCAGGTGCGTGCGGCCGGTCTTCAACGCGTCCCCGAACTCCACCGACTTCTTCTGCAGCGCATCGGCGAGACCGCGCGCCGCGCCGACGAGCGCGTCGCGTCCAGCGAGCAGCGCCAGCCGCGTCGACGCCGGAAAGACGTCGTTCGTCGACTGGCCCATGTTGACGTGATCGTTCGGGTGGACGCGGCGGTACACGCCGCGCGGCTCGCCGAGGATCTCCGCGGCCCGGTTCGCGATCACCTCGTTGGCGTTCATGTTGTGCGACGTCCCGGCGCCGGCCTGATAGACGTCGACGATGAATTGATCGCGGAGCCCCCCGCCCAGAATCTCGTCGGCGGCGGCGACGATCGCCCTGGCCACGTCCGCGTCGAGTCGGCCGAGGGCGGCGTTGGCCTGCGCGGCGGCTCTCTTGATCCGGACCGTGGCGTTCACGAGATCCGCCGGAGCGCGCAGGCCGCTGATCGGAAAATTCTCCACCGCGCGCATCGTCTGCGCGCCGTAGTAGGCGGGGGCTGGAACCTTTACCTCGCCCAGCGAGTCGCGTTCGGTTCGGTAGTCCACAAAATC
>DASQHH010000385.1:0-4067 GCA_035632195.1 Vicinamibacterales bacterium | reverse complement strand
TCCTTCTTGGAGAACCGTAATGGACCGGAAACTGACAGCCGCCTATCGCTTCGCCAGTGAGCACGGACCCGTGGCGCTGATTGCCGTCGTCTCAATCGGCTTCATGGCCTGGCTCTGGATGACGACGCTGTCGTCGATGGCGACGACGCTGCGCGACCACAGCCAAGCAGTCCTCGCGCACTCTATACGAACCGCCTGGCCGACGCGTGCATCGCGCCCTCCGTCGGCAGCCGCGGCGATTCGTACGACAATGCGCTCGCAGAATCGATCATCGGGCTCTTACAAACGGAAGTGACTCGTCGAAAGGGACCGTGGCGGCATCTCGACGCCGTCGAATTCGCAACGCTGGAATGGGCCGACTGGTTTAATCACCGGCGTTTACTCGAACCGATCGGCTTTGTGCCACCGGCCGAGTACGAGGCGCGCTACTATGAGCAGGCCGCAGTGGCCTGACTCACACCCACTGCCCTCCGACGGTCCCGGTACGATTCACTCGGCGGCCTCAATCGCCATGCCCGAAAGCCCCGCGTTCTTAATCAAGCGGGTAGATTCTCATTATCGGTTTCCATCCGAAGCCGCGGCCCTGCTACGTGTTCCACCAACGCGGATCCGTCGTCGAAGTTGGCGGCGCGGTTCGCTGTGCGCCTCCACACCCACGACGAGCCGTTGTCCGAGCACGCGCAACGCTTTTTCGATCTGATCGAGGCGCGATCCGTGGTGCATCGCCAGCAATCGATCAACCTGTGGCGGATGCAGTTTGAGTCGGCGTCCCAATTCGGCCTTGGTGACATGCGCTCGACGCATGGACGTGTACAACGCAATCTTCGCTTCCATCAGCGCCGGCATCGTCACGTAGTGTTTGGCGATGATGGCCGACGGTTGTGGAATCGATCTTCGATCGGCGATGTACGCATCAACTACGGTTGCCAGCGCGTCCTCTGCCCGCGCCAGGGCTTCCGTTTCAGTGTCGCCGAATGTGTGTGCCTCCGGGAAGTCCGGAAAGCTCACGAGAATCGTTTTGTTATCGTCCCGTTCGAGAACGACGGGGTAATCCATGACGGTTTACGGTTCCTCTGCCCTGATATGGGGCTCCGGCGGCGCCCGTTTACGATGGCCGGCTTATTTCAGGCCGAGGTCTTTCTTCATCTTGTTGACGAGTCCCGTTCCCAGCTCCTTTCCCTTTCCGTGCATCGGGAGCGTTGAGAATCTCGTCCCGCGCCGGACGAGCAGATGCCCGCCTCGGCCCGGTTCAAACGTGCAGCCTTGCTGCTGCAACCATCGTTTGAATTCCTGGCTACTCACCAAATGATGTTACAACAGATATGTTGTAAACGCAACAGAACTGTTGTGTTGTCACCTCCAGAGCTGGATGGCGTCTCCACTGCATCCAAGGGAACGTTCTTGCGTCGAGGCGCAGTTCAGAACTCCAGTCTGAACTCGATTCCATGCTTCATGAACCCGAGACGTTCGTACATTTCGTCGCGCGGCCGCGACGTACGACTCGTCGCGATCAATTTGCAGCACCTGTTTCACGCGACTCGCTTCAGGCCGTCCACGTGCTTTACCATGGCGATCGCATTTCGGAGATCGCTGTGATGGACATCGAGATTTCGCTGGTCCGCCCGCTGCGCCACGCCGCGCGCCGCCTGGTCCGCGCGCGCAGCTTCAGTGCCGCGGTAGTCACGACGCTGGCGCTCGGGCTCGGCGCGACGACGACGGTGTTCACGGTCGTCAATGCGGTGCTGCTGCGTCCACTGCCGTATCCGGAGCCGGATCGCCTCGTCTCGCTCTCGCACACGCTCGTCGTCGGGGGAACGCTGCGCGTCGATCAATCCGACGCGACCCTGCTGTTCTACCACCGCCACAACAGCACGTTCGCGCACCTGGGCGGATACCAGGCATCGGCGGCAGGACTGGCGCCGATCGGCGCATCCGACGCGGAGCGCGTCGCCGCGGGGCGCGTGACCGCGGATCTCTTCCCGGCGCTCGGCGTGGCACCTCTGCGCGGCCGTCTCTTCACCGATGCGGACGATCGTCCGGCCGCTCCACCGGTCGTGATCCTGGCTGAGCGCCTGTGGGCGCGGAAGTTCGCCCGCGATCCCGGCATCGTGAACAGCCGGATCGCGATCGACGGCGTGCCCCACGAGATCGTCGGCATCCTGCCAGCCGCCGTGCGGATTCCGGCACCCGACACCGAGCTCTGGGTGCCGCTGCGGCTCGATCCGGCGAAGACCGATTCGGCGAGCTTCGACTATCAAGGCCTCGCGCGCCTGCGCGACGGCGTGACGATTGAGGCGGCCACGGCCGATCTGCAGGCGCTGCTGCCTCGCCTGCCGGAGGAATTCCCCGGGCGGATGACGCGCGAATCGATCGCGTTGACGCACACGCAGCCGTCCGTGCGGCCGTTAGCGGCGGTGGTCGTCGGCGACGTGAGCAGACTGCTGTGGGTCGTGTTCGGCGTCGCCGGCTTCGTGATGGCGATTGCCTGTGCCAACGTCGCGAACCTGTTCCTGGTGCGCGCGGAGACGCGGCGCGAGGCGCTCGCGCTGCTGCGCGCCATCGGCGCATCGACCGGCGCGGTGCTGCTGGAGTTCCTGTGCGAAGGGCTGCTCGTGTCGATCGCGGGCGCTACGCTCGGCATCGGTGCTGCCGTGGCGGCGCTGCGGTGGCTGCGAACGGTCGAGACGGCGATCGACATCCCGCGCCTCGCCGAGGTGACGGTCGACGGCACCGTCGTCGCGCTGGCGACCGCCCTGGCCGTGATCGCGGCGCTGCTCGTCAGCGCGGTGCCGGCGCTGCGATGGAGTGCCGCCGCGATCTCGGGCGGCGCGGGCGGCCGATCGACGACGGCGGGGCGTGACAGGCACCGCGTGCGTCACGCGCTCGTGGTGTCGCAGGTGGGGCTCGCGCTGGTGCTGCTCGTCGGCGCCGGGCTGATGGCGCGCAGCGTGTCGCGGCTGCGGTCCGTGCCGCCGGGTTTCGAGTCCACGGGCACGTTCATGTTCCGCATGGCGCTTCCGCCCGTGCGGTATCCAGGCGCGGACGAATCGGTGCGCTTCTTCACGCGCGCGGCGGACACGATCGCCGCGGTTCCGGGCGTCCGCGCTGCCGGCGTCGTGTCGAAAGTGCCGCTCGACGAAACCGGCCGCACGGACACGGCCGTGTTCGTCGAGGATCGCCCGATGGCGCCGGGCGCATTGCCGGGTCTTCACCCGATCGTGTACGCGACGCCGGACTATTTCAGCGCGGCCGGCATTCGCCTGGTCGAAGGCCGCAGCTTCACACCGCCCGATCCGCCGCGCGTTGCGCTCGAAGCGGTGGTGAGCCGCGCGTTCGCCGAGCGGTATTGGAAGGGCGACTCGCCGATCGGCAAGCGCGTGCGCATTCTGGTGGGCGGACCGTGGTACACCGTCGTGGGCGTCGTCAGCAACGTGCGCGATCGCGCGCTCGACCGGCCCGTCGATCAACTCATTTATTGTCCGCTGCTGCCCGCGCGCGAGGACAAGCGCTGGGCGCCCCGGGATATGGCGTTCGTCGTGCGCGCGGACGCGGATCCCGCCGCCATCACGCGCCTGGTCCGCGAGGCTGTGCGCGGTCTGGATCCGTCGCTGCCCGTGTACCGCCTGACGTCGTTTTCGGATCTCGTCGCCCATGCCGAGGTACGCCGCTCATTGACGCTGTTCCTGATCAGCTGCGCCTCCGGAATCGCGCTGCTGCTGGGGGCCATCGGTCTCTACAGCGTCCTCTCGTACGTCGTCACGCTCCGGACCCGGGAGATCGGGATTCGCCTGGCGCTCGGTGCGCAGCCGCGTGAGCTGCGGCGCAGGATATCGCGCCAGGGTCTCAGCGTCGCTGCGGTCGGCATCGCGGTTGGACTCGTCGGCGCGGTCGCACTCTCGCGCGTACTGGCGTCGCTCCTCTTTGAAGTGAGTCCGACGGATCCGCTGGTCTTTGCCGGCTCGGCGATGTTCCTCCTCGTCGTCGCCGGCGCCGCCAGTTGGCTTCCGGCGCGGCGCGCGGCGGCCATCGAGCCGGCGGCCGCGCTGCGGGCGGAGTAACCGTGAGCC
>DASQHH010000384.1:0-3310 GCA_035632195.1 Vicinamibacterales bacterium | reverse complement strand
CGCTTCGACGATCGCGCGCCGATCCTGCGCGAACACGCCGCCCGTCAGCGCGTACGGCGACGTGCTGTCGACGACCTTCAGCGTCTCGGCCCATTTCGCGTCGTCGTAGACGTGGACCGTGAGCACCGGTCCGAAGATCTCCTCGCAGAGCAGGCGATAGCCCGGGTCGGCGGTCTCGACGAGCGTCGGACGGACGAAGAAGCCCCTGGCGCCGTCGACTTGTCCGCCCGCGACGATCTTCGCGGTCTTCTTCGCGTGGTCGATGTAGCCGCTGATCTTCTCGAACGACTTCTTGTCGATGACCGCGCCCATGAAATTGCGGAAGTCCTGGACGTCGCCCATCTTGATGCCGTCGATCATCGCGACCATGCGATCACGGACGTTGTCCCAGATCGACCGTGGTACGTAGAGACGGCTGGCCGCTGAGCACTTCTGTCCCTGGAACTCGAACGCGCCGCGGACGGCGCCGACGGCGAGCGCCTCGGCGTCGGCCGACGGGTGCGCGATGATGAAGTCCTTGCCGCCCGTTTCGCCGACGATACGCGGGTACGACCGGTACGATGACATGCTGGCGCCGATCGTCTTCCACATGTCGTTGAAGACCTCGGTGCTGCCCGTGAAATGCACGCCGGCGAGGTCGCGATGCGACAGCAGGATGTTCGAGATCATCGCGGAATCGCCGGCGACCATGTTGATGACGCCGGGCGGCATGCCGGCCGCTTCATACAGCTTCATCAGCCAGTAGGCGTTGTACATGGCGCTCGACGCCGGTTTCCAGACGACCGTGTTGCCCATCAGTGCGGGCGCCGTCGGCAGATTGGCCGCGATCGATGTGAAGTTGAACGGCGTCACCGCATAGACGAAGCCCTCCAGACCGCGGTACTCGACCTGGTTCCACATCGTGTTGTCGCTGATCGGCTGTTCTTCGAGCAGCTCCTGGCCGTAGTGCACGTTGAAGCGCCAGAAGTCGACGATCTCGCAGGCCGAATCGATTTCCGCCTGGAACGCCGTCTTGCTCTGGCCGAGCATCGTCGCGCCGTTGATCGTGTCGCGCCACGACGTGCGCAGCAGTTCCGCGGCCTTGAGGATGACGGCGGCGCGATCCTCGAACGTCCAGCCGTTCCATTCCTTGTGCGCGGCGTGCGCGGCCTCGACCGCCTGGCGCACGTGCTGTTCAGACGCCTTGTGGTAATGCGCCAGCACGTGCTGGTGATCGTGCGGCATCACGGACGGCGCACAGTTGCCGGTCTTGACCTCTTTGCCTCCGATGATCAGCGGGATTTCGACCTGCTCGCCGGCCATCGCCTTGAGGCGCGCCTTGAGCGCGGTGCGCTCTGGCGTGCCGGGCGCGTAGGAACGAATGGGATCGTTGAACGGTGGTGGAACGCGGCGTCGGCCGTTGAATGCGGACAGTGACATAAATCCCTCGGTGACTAGATCCTTCTGACGATATCACGCCTTGAGAACGGCCTGAGCGGCGAGCGCGCCCGATCGGCCGTTCAATCCGGTGCCGGGATGGGTGCCCGAACCGCAGAGATACAGGCTGCGAATCGGCGTCGCATAGGACGACCATCCGAGCAGCGGCCGCGCGACAAAGGCCTGGTCGAGCGCGAGCTCGCCGTGGAAGATGTGTCCGCCGGTCAACCCGAACCGGCGCTCGAGATCGAGCGGCGTAATCACGTCGCGCGCGACGATCGACTCTGCGAAGCCCGGCGCGTAGCGCGCGATTGCTCGGGCCGCGGTGTCGCCAAGGCGGTCGCGTTCGGCGTCCCAGTCGCCGTGCCGCAGGCAATACGGCGCGTATTGCACGTACGCGGATATGACATGTCGGCCGGCCGGCGCGAGCGACTGGTCCAGAATCGACGGAATCGTCAACTCGATCCACGGTTCGGCGGAGAAGGCGCCGTATTTCGCGGCGTCGAATGCGCGTTCGATGGCGTCGACGTCGCTCGCCTGACGAATCCGTCCCGATAGCGCCGCCTGTTCGGTCTGCCTGCCCGCGAGTGACGTGAATCGCGGGAGCGCATCGACGGCGAAGTTGACTTTCGCGAGCGTGCCCCGGGCGCGGATTTGCGAGACGCGCCGGATGAATTCCGGCGACAGATCGACCGGATCCACGAGCCCGAGCAGCGTCCGCCGCGGATCGGCGCTCGAGACGACGGTAGACGCGGAGAGCTCCTCGCCGGAGGCCAGCACCACGCCAGTCGCCGTTCCGTCGCGGACGGCGATGCGGACGACATCGGCATTCCGGCGCATGTCGACGCCCGCGGCCGATGCAGCCGCGGCGAGGGCCTCGGCGACGGCACCGGCGCCGCCTCTCGCAAACCATCCGGTCGCAACGGGATGGCTTTCGGACGCGCCGAGCATCAGAAGCACCGCGCCGCTGCCGGCCGATCGCGGCCCGAGGAACGATCCGAGGATGCCGCCTGCCGCGATCACCGCTTTCAGCGGCTCGCTCTCGAACCATTCGGCAGTGAGATCGGCGGCGTCCATCGTCATCCACCGCAGCAGGCGATACGCATCAGTCTTGCCGAGCGCGCGGAAGCGGCGCGCCGTTTTCAAGGCGTCGATTACGCCAGCCGCGCCAGGCGTGTCGATCGACGGAGCCGGCGACGTCGAGACCGCGTCGATGACGCTGCTGATCTTCTTGAAGCTGTCGAGAAAGCGGGGATAGCGCGCGGCGTCGTTCGCCGAGAACGACTCGATCTCGCGCGAAGCGCGGGCCGTGTCGTGCCAGAGCACGAGCGCGCGTCCGTCGATCGCCGGCGCGCAGACGTCTACCTCGGGGCGGACGATTGAGAGTCCGTGTTGCTCGAGCGCGAGGTCCCGGACGATTCGGCGATCGATTGACGCCACGTGCGCGAGCGTCGGACAGTGGAAGCCTGGAGCGATCTCGGACGTCCGCGCGCAGCCGCCCGGGCGATCGGACCGCTCGAGCACGACGACCTTCCTGCCGGCCTTCGCGAGATACGTCGCGGCAACCAGGCCGTTCACGCCGGCGCCGATCACGGCGACGTCAGCGCGATTCATACCGTTCGTCGTTCGACGTTCGTCGTTCGACGATTACAGCTCGGCTGCGGCATGAAACATGAAGGTGCCTGGGCATGATAGCGAGACGATACGAGGAGCTCGAAGTCTGGCAACTGGCGAATGAACTCAAACTGGAGGTGTATGCGCTGACGAAAGACGGCCCGGCCTCGAAAGACTTCAAATTCCGCGACCAGATCCGCGATTCCGCTGCGTCAAATTCCAAAAACATCGTGGAGGGCTTCGGGCGCTTTCGTCCTGGACCTTTTGCGCAGTTCATGGA
>DASQHH010000383.1:0-5724 GCA_035632195.1 Vicinamibacterales bacterium | reverse complement strand
ACGCCGAACCGGAGGGTCTTCAGCCCTGGCAGTTCTTCGTCCTCGCCGGCCTCGGCTGCGCGACGGCGCTTGCCTACATCGCCGCGGGCCGCGGCGTCTCGTCGATCGTCCTGCTGACCTCCCTGATGGCCGCGGCCGCTCTGGTCGGCATGGCGGCGCTGCGGATGCTGCGGCCCCTCGTGTCGGCTGAAACCGATCGTACGGCCGCAATTGGGCAGCGGGCGCGCGCCGCCCTCGAGCGCGAAAAACTGCTGACGCTGCGGTCGATCAAAGAGCTCGAGTTCGATCGCGCGATGGGGAAGCTGTCTGAATCCGACTGGCGCGAGATGTCGACGCGCCTCCGGGCCCGCGCCGCCGGCTTGATTCGTCGCCTCGATGCCGGCGCCGATTACCGATCCCAGATTGAGGCGGAGGTCGCGAAGCGGCTTGGATCGAAATCGCCGGCGGAGCGCGAGGCTTCCTCGGGCGCCGAAGCGCACAGCGCGAAGGCGGCAGCGGATCGCCTGTGCGGAAGCTGTTCGACCGTGAACGATCACGACGCGAAGTTCTGCAAATCATGCGGCCACAAGCTGTGAAACGCGCGCTGTTGCTCCTGGCCTTTGCGCTCGTCGCCGCGGTCGCGCGCGCCCAGTTCCAGATGCCGGATCCCAAGCAGATGTCCGGTATTCCACGTCCGGTATCGGATCTACCCGACCACGCGATCTCCGTCCGGTTGATCCGGGGCGACCTCTCCAACAACATCACGAACCACCCGGTGGAGCTGAAGATCGGATCGAAGTCGATCACGGTCAAAACCGACGAGGGCGGTCGCGCCCAGTTCAACGACGTGCCCGCGGGCGTCAGCGTCAAGGCCGTTGCAGACGTCGACGGTGAACACCTGGAGTCGCAGGAGTTTCCCGGGCCTTCGCAGGGCGGCGTACGGCTGATGCTCGTCGCGACGGATAAGACGAAGGGCCCCGCCACCGAGCCGGAAGCGCCGGCCATCAGCGGCGCGGTCGTCATCACCGACCAGTCGCGGATCGTCCTGCAGCCGGCGGACGAGTCCCTCGAGGTGTTCTACCTGCTCGACGTGGAGAACAGCGCGCGCGTGCCGGTGAATCCGACGACGCCGTTTGCGTTCGACCTGCCGGCCGGGACCGTCGGCGCCGGCGTCATGGACGGTTCCTCGCCGCTGGCGAGCGTCAAAGGCACGAAGGTGACCGTTGCGGGTCCGTTTCCGCCGGGTCATACGTTCATCCAGATTGCCGGTGAAATCCCAACGGAATCGGGCGACGTCGACATCACGCAGCGTTTTCCCGCCAACGTCCAGGGCGTGGCCGTCATCGTCAAGAAAGTGGGGGCGACGACGCTCGTGTCGCCACAAATCGCCAGCCAGCGGGAGATGCCGGCCGATGGCGAAACCTACATCGCCGGCACCGGCGGCGCCGTTGCAGCCGGGCAGCCGATTGCGCTGACGGTCGGGGGCGTGCCGCACCAGAGCCGCGCGCCGCGGTTCATCGCCATCGCGCTCGCGGCAGGCGTCGTCGTCGTCGGGCTGTTGCTCGGCGGCGGAACGCCGCCGGACGACACCGCGGAGCGCGCCGCGGCGCGGAAGCGTCTGCACGCGAAGAAGGACAAGCTGCTCAACGATCTCGTCCGGCTCGAGACCGACCGACGGGCCGGGCGCGTGGACGATCATCGCTACGCCGCGCGACGGGAAGAGCTGATCGCTCTGCTCGAGCCGATCTTCGGCGCGCTGGACGCCGACGACAGGGACGCGTCCACGCCCGGCGCAGGTCTCGCTGCGTGAGCGGCGGCGCTCACGATTTCGACTCGGTTCAGATCGCCGACGTCTCTCGTCATTACGGTCGTCGCCGCGCGCTTTCCAGAATCAACCTGACGCTCCGGTCCGGCGACGTCGTCGGGCTGCTCGGCCCCAACGGCGCCGGCAAGTCGACGCTCATCGGTGTGCTCGCCACGCTCGTCGCGCCGACGACGGGCGAAGTACGGTACGGCGACGCGACCGTGCGGGAGCTCGGGCCGAGGCTGCGGCAGCGGATCGGCGTCCTCGCGCACGAGCTGTATCTGTATCCGGAGCTGTCGGCGCAGCAGAACCTCGCGTTCTTCGCGTCGATTTACGGCCTCGAGACCCCGCAGATCGTCCGTGGCGCACTCGAGCGCGCGAATCTGTCGGATCGGGGCGCCGACGAAGTCGGCAGCTTCTCGCGCGGCATGCGCCAGCGCCTGGCGCTCGAGCGCGCGCTGCTGCACCAGCCGCGCCTCGTACTGCTCGACGAGCCGTTCACGGGCCTCGACGATCGCTCGGTCGGCGCGGTGTCCGAACGCCTCCGCCGCCTCGCGGCAGACGGCGCCATCGTCGTCGTGGCCACGCACGATCTCGACGTGGCCGACGGGCTCGTCACGCGCGTGGCGCTGGTCCGCGACGGCAGGCTGCTCGTCGACGAGCCGGCGATGCCCGGGCTGCGCGCCCGCTACCGCACGGCGATCGGAAGCGCTTGACGGCCATGTTCATGCGCACCGCGCTGCTCGTGCTGCGAAAGGATGTCGCGGTCGAGGTCCGGACGTTCGAGATTCTGCTGACGACGCTGTTCTTCGCCGTGTCGGTGGTTCTGGTCTTCTCGTTCGCGTTCGTGAGAGAAGGGCAGGCGCCGCCCGACGCGGCGGCGGGCATCCTATGGATCGCGATTGCGTTTGCCGGGACGCTGGCGCTCGGCCGCACGTTCGAGCGCGAGCGGTACGGCGAAACGCTGCGCGCGCTGCTGCTCGCGCCTTCGCCGCGGCCGGCGCTCTACGTCGGGAAACTGCTCGGCATGATCACGCTGCTCGCGATCGCCGAGGCCGTGCTCGTGCCGCTGATTGCGTTTCTGTTCGCGTCGCCGCTCTTCGCCCGTCCGCTGCTGCTCGTCGGCCTGCTGGCGGCCGGCACGGTCGGCTTCGCCTCGGTTGGAACGCTCTTCGGGGCGATGCTGATCCGCACGCGGACGCGCGACGTCCTGCTGCCGATTCTCTTGTATCCGATCACCGTTCCGGTGATTATTTGTGGCGTCCGCGGCACGGCCGCGCTGATTGCGGCGCCGCCCGACGAGCCGCTGGCGGTGATGTGGCTGAGCATCCTCGGCGCGATGGACGTCGTTTTCCTGGTCCTGGCGCTGTGGACGTTCGAACCACTCATGACTGAGTAAACTGATTGGAAGAGTCACGCATGCGAAAACTGTTCGCGCCTCTGGCGGCGGCAACGGCCATTCTGTTCGCGTACGCGGTCTGGCTGATCGCGAACGCGCCGTACGAATCGAGCATGCTGCTGATTCAGAAGATCTTCTACTTCCACGTCGCGTCGTGGGCGGGCATGTACTGCGGTATCGCCGTCTGCTGCGTTGCGAGCGTCTGGTCGCTGTTCCGAAGCAGCGCGTTCGCCGACCGGCTGGGCGCCGCCGCCGCGGAGCTCGTGGTCGTGTTCGGATTGAACGGCCTGGTCACCGGTCCGCTGTGGGCGCGCAAGGCGTGGGGCTTCTGGTGGACCTGGGAGCCGCGGCTGACGATCTCGCTGCTGATGTGGCTGATCTTCGTGTCGTACCTGCTCGTCCGCCGCTTCGGCGGCCCCGGAGCGGAAAAGCTGGCGGCCGCCGTGGGCATCTTCGGGACGGCCGTGTCGCCGTTCGTCTACGTGTCGGTGAACATCTGGCGCACGATTCACCCGAAGACGAGCGTCGTCCCCGACATGGTGATGAACTGGAGCAAGGGGTTCGCTGCGCCGATGCTGGGGAGCGTGCTCGCGTTCGTGCTGCTGTTCGCGCTGTTGATGATGCTGCGCGTGGCACTCGGGGAGCGCCAGGCGGCGCTCGACCAGCTGTACCTCGCACAGGAGGATTGAGATGCGTTCGCTTGTCGCTTTGCTGCTCTCGCTCGCAGCGCAGCCGCCGTCACAGAGCGAGTTCGTCCCGATCAGAGAACTGCCGCCGAGCGAACAGATGCCGGCGGCGCCCCTCCTGATCGCCGCCTACGCCTTCTTCCTCGTGTTGATGGTGTTCTACATCTGGACCGTGTGGCGCCGCCTCGCCAAGGTGGACGCCGATCTGCACGCGCTCGAGCAGCGGATGGCGCACCGGGGGGCAGGGGCCCCCGGACGAGACAATCGATGACGGCAGGGCATTTCATCTTCATTCCGTCGGTCCTGCTCGTCGGCGTGGTGATTGGATGGATTCTCGGGTCGCGCGCGGCGCGGGACGCCTACGCCGCGGAGCTGCGTCGTCGAGACGAGCGGGCAGGTCAGCGTCCCAGCGAGAGGCGCTGAGCGAGCACTTCAGGTAAGCCCGCTTTCACCACTTTCTGCTGCGCGTCCTCGATCGCGTATTCCAAACGGAGCATTTCGATCCGCCGCTTTCCCGTGTCGACAATCGCGTATGCGGCCCGGGGGTCGCCATCCCGGGGCTGACCGACCGAACCCGGATTGATCAGATATCGCGACGCTGCTTTGAGATCGAGCTCCGTTTCAGCGGTGAACGGCGGACCGATCGTCTCGAAGCTGTCTTCGGATAATTCGAAACTGATCGGGTAATGCGTGTGGCCGAAGAGGCACACGGGCCTGGACGCGCTCTTCAGCGCGCGGACCGCGTCGAGCTCGTCGAAGATGTACGCGTCTTCGTCGAACGGCGAGCCGTGGCAGATCTCGAGGAGGTCGTCGACGACGTGCGGGCCCTCGGGCAGCGCCGCGAGCCATTCGCGGTGATCGGCGGTCAGCTGATCGAGCGTCCATTTGGCCGCGTGCCGGGCGACGGCGTTGAAGCCCTCGGCCTGGTCGATGCCGCACGCGACCTTGTCGTGGTTGCCGCGAACGATCGCGGCGGGCTGCAGCGTCTGCACGCGTTCGACGACGGCGTTCGGATCGGCGCCGTAGCCGACGAGATCGCCGAGCACCAGCGAGGCGTCGTAGCCGCGGCGTTTGGCGTCGGCGAGACAGGATTCCAGGGCTTCCAGGTTCGCGTGGATGTCGGTCAGTACGAGATAGCGCATGGGGAGCGTCGCATTGTCCTACGAGCCGAGCCAATCCACCAACTGCTCGACGAGGGCGTCGACGCTGGCGCGGCCGGCATCCAGGCGGAGATGCGCCTGTTCGTACGACGCGCGGCGCAGATGGTAGAGGCGTTCGAACGTCGCGCGATCGGCGGCCAGCGGACGACGGCCGTCGGCGGGTACGCGGTCAATGAGGCGATCGATGGGCACGTCGAGCCAGACCGAGACGCCGTTCTGATTGATCGCCGCGCGGGTCTGCACGTCCGCGAACGTGCCGCCGCCGGTGGCGACGACCACGTGGCGCCGGCCGAGCTGGTCGGCGATGACGGCGCGCTCGATGGTCCGGAAGTACGGTTCTCCGCGGCGCGCGAAGATGTCCGCGACCGGCATGCGCTCCCGCTGTTCGATCGATTCGTCGACGTCCAGGGCGTCCCAGCCGAGGCGCTTCGCGAGGGCCTTCGCGACGCTCGTCTTGCCGGCGGCCATGAAGCCGACGAGATAGACCTTGTCGGCTTTCACTTCGTCAACTGCCGGAGCATGTCGAAGAAGCCGGGATACGAAATGACGACGGCGTCGGCGCCGTCGATCGTCGACGGCTGGCGCGCGGACAGCGCCGCGATGGCAAAGGCCATCGCCATCCGGTGATCGCCGCGCGCATCCGCCACGCCGCCCCGCGGCGGCGATCCCGATCCGCGGATGGCGTCGCCGTCCGGG
>DASQHH010000382.1:0-3713 GCA_035632195.1 Vicinamibacterales bacterium | reverse complement strand
TCGGCGTGCTCCGGTCGTGGGACTACCGGTGGGGCGTCGCTTCCGTGCCCACTTCCCTTGGCCAGTATTACGGTGAAGAAATCGGCCGGCGCGTAGGCGGCGGCGGCCGCGGCGGTGCCCCCAACGACGAGACCGTCGTCCAGCGCGCTACGGCCGACCAGATGCTTCAGGCGCTCTCCGCGGCGTGCGACAGGCTGACGGCGGACTTCGGCAGCTGGAAGACGCCGTGGGGCCAAATCAACCGCTACCAGCGCAATAACGGCGACATCACGCAGGTCTTCGACGACGCCAAGCCCAGCATCCCGGTGGCCTTCACGTCATCGCGCTGGGGATCGCTCGCGTCGTTCGGCGCCCGCACCTATCCGGGCACCAAAAAGATGTACGGCACCAGCGGCAACAGCTTCGTGTCTGTTGTCGAGTTCGGCGATCGCGTCCGAGCGAAGGCCGTCAGCGCCGGCGGCGAAGCCGGCGACCCGGCGTCGCCGCATTTCGGCGACCAGGCGGTGCGCTACGCCAACGGCGACCTGCGCGACGTCCTCTTCTACCGCGAGGATGTCGAGAAGCACGTCGAGCGCCAGTACCACCCCGGGCGATAGGAGACGGTCATGAGCAGACATCGACCGAACCGACGACAGTTCCTGGGCGTCACGGCGGCGGGCGCCGCGGCATTCGGTCTGCCGGCCACGGCTGCGGCGCAGACGCCGGCAGCCTCAGACGGACGCGATGCAGACCTGTTCGTCGTCAACGCGAAGGTCTACACCGTCGACCAGCGTCAGCCGAACGCCGAAGCGTTTGCGGTGAAAAACGGACGGTTCGCCGCGGTGGGCAGCACGAGCGACATCCGAACACTCGCCGGACGGCAGACGCAGCCGTTCGATGCCCGCGGGATGACGGTCGTCCCCGGATTCATCGACTGTCACAACCACGCACCTGGCAACACGCTCCTCTACGAAGTCGTCGTCGGCAACCCCTTCGAAGTCGAATACGTGACGATCCGCAGCATTGTCGACAAACTTCGAGCGAAGGCGAAGGACACGCCCCCGGGCACCTGGGTCGAGGGGTACTTCTTCGACGACACGAAACTGCAGGACAAGCGCGAACTGAGCGTGCACGACCTCGACGAGGTCTCGAAAGAGCATCCCGTCGTCGTCCAGCATCGCGGCGGGCACACGTCGTACTACAACACAAAGGCGCTCGAGATGGCTGGCGTCACCAAGAGCACGCCCAACCCCCCGGGAGGCACCTTCGACAAGGACGAGAACGGCGATCTCAACGGCCGCGTGACCGATCGCGCCCGGGGCGCCTTCAACCGCGTCGGCACGCGGCGCACAACGACGCCGGACGAGCGCGCGAAGCACGACCGCGACGGCATCGCCTACATCTCGAAGCAGTTCGTCCGCTACGGCCTGACGACCGTCCATCACGAAGGCGGCGACCTCGCGGCGATCCAGGACGTCCGCGCGCGGGGTGATCTGCTCCACCGCATCAGCTACGAGGCCAACGGCCCCGTGCTCGAGGCGATGATCACGGGCGGCATCCACACCGGCTTCGGCGACGAGTGGATCAAATTCGGCGCGACCTCCGAGCACACCGTCGACGGGTCCTTCTCCGAGCGGACGATGGCCATGAGCGTGCCGTTTCCGGGAACGACCTACAAGGGCAACGTCACCGAAACGCAGGACGTGTTGAACGCATGGATCGAACGGGTCCATCGCGCCGGCATCGACGTCAACTGCCACGCCAACGGCGATGTCGCCATCGACTCGGTGCTGACGGCGGTCGAGCGGGCGCAGAAGCTGTTTCCGCGGGCGAACGCGCGGCCGAAGATCACGCATTGCACGCTGGTCAACGACGACCTCATCCGCCGTCTGAAGGCGACGGGCACCGTCCCGGCTCTTTTCACGACGTACGCGTACTACAACTCGGACAAGTTCGAGTTCTACGGCGAAGACCTGATGAAGCGGTGCATGGCATTCCGGTCGCTGCTCGATGCGGGCATCCCCGCGTGCGCCGGCTCGGACTTCAGCCCCGGGCCGTTTGCGCCTCTGATGGGCATCCAGGGGATGGTCACGCGCACCGGATGGAACGGAAAGACGTGGGGTGTCAACCAGCGCGTCACCGTGGACGAGGCGCTGCGCATCAACACGTTGAACGGCGCGTACGCGTCGCACGAGGAAGCGATCAAAGGATCGATCGCGCCCGGCAAGCTGGCCGACTTCGTGGTCCTGGCCGACGACCTGCATACCGTCGATCCGAACAAGATCAAGGACATCAAGATCGTCCGCACCGTCGTCGGCGGCAAGACGATGTACGAAGGATGATCCTTCACCAGTTCTATCTGAACTGCCTCGCCCACGCCTCGTATGTCGTGGGCGACGAGACATCCGGCGCCGCCGCGGTCATCGACCCGCAGCGCGACATCGATCAGTATCTGGCGTTCGCGCACGAGCACCGCCTCCGCATCGGGCACGTCATCCTCACGCACTTCCACGCGGACTTCGTCGCCGGGCATCTCGAGCTGCGCGATCGTATCGGGGCGTCGATTTACCTCGGCGCGTCCGCGAAGGCGGAGTTCCCGTTCACACCGCTCAAGGACGGAAGCCGCATCGAGCTCGGCCGCGTGAGGCTGGAAGCGCTCGAAACGCCCGGGCACACCGCCGAATCGATCTCGATCCTCGTGTTCGACCTCGATCGCAGCGCAACCGTCCCGCACGCTGTCATGACCGGGGACACGCTGTTTGTCGGCGACGTCGGCCGTCCCGACCTGCGCGTCGCGCTCGGATGGTCGGCCACCGACCTCGGCGGGCTGCTCTACGACTCGCTGCGGAACAAGCTGCTCACGCTGCCGGATTCGAGCCTCGTCTATCCGGCCCACGGCGCCGGCTCGCTGTGCGGAAAGGCGATCAGTAAAGAGACCGTGTCGACGATCGGCCAGCAGCGGCGCGACAACTACGCGCTGCGGCCGATGTCGAAGACCGCATTCATCGACATCGTGACCGCCGATCAACCGGATGCGCCCGCCTACTTCACTTACGACGCCGTGCTGAACAGCAAGGAGCGGCCGACGCTGGACGAGACGCTGCGCGAGCTGAACCCGATGACCCTCGATCAGGCGCTCGCGCTGCAGGAGATCGGCGGACAGATCCTCGACACGCGGGACGCAGGCGATTTTGCGGCGGCGCACCTCGCCGGCAGCATCAACATCGGACTCGGCGGACAGTACGCGACCTGGGCCGGCACCCTCCTGAGCCACGACAAGCCGATTGTCATCATCGCGGACCCCGGACGCGAGAACGAATCGGCAGTGCGCCTCGGACGAATCGGGTTCGATCACGTCGTCGGTTATCTGAAGAGCGGCCTGCGCAGCCTCGAGTCGCACCCGGAACTGACGGGCGCGACCGAACGTCTCAGCCCCGACGTCGCTGCAGAGCGGCTCGCGACGAACGAGCCGCTCGCCATCGACGTCCGGACGCCAGGCGAGCGCCAGCAGAAGCACATCGACGGCAGCGTCGCCTCGCCGCTGAATCGTCTCGAGCAGCAGGCGGCCGGACTGCCGCGCAGCCGCCCCATCATCGTGTACTGCGCCGGCGGCTATCGATCGTCGATCGCGGCCAGCCTCCTGCAGCGCCTCGGCTTCACGCACGTCAGCGAAATCGCGGGCGGCATTGCAGCGTGGGAAGCCGCGCGACTGCCCGTCGTTTCCCCCGGCGGAC
>DASQHH010000381.1:0-4806 GCA_035632195.1 Vicinamibacterales bacterium | reverse complement strand
CGACGTCCAAATCACCAGACTCGCATACACCATCGCCGCCGCCGCAATCAACGTTCTGAATCGCATCGGTCAGCCCTCCGTTGTACTGGGCGTCACACTGCGCCGCCTCCCGGTAAAAAGTCCAGAGGCTTGTGCGCTATTCCGCCCTTCTATGACCGGCGGAACTTGTCGGGATGGTCGGTAATGACCGCGTCGACGGCGAGATCGTCGATATAGTGGCGCATTTCCGCGCCAACGTCTCCAAAGAGCGGGCCGACGTTCGCCTCACGGAACGTCCAGGGTGTGACGCGTAGTCCCGCCGTGTGGGCGCGGTCGACAACGGCGGGGTCGCGCTCGACGATCGGCTTTCCGGGCCCGATGCCGGATGCGAACGCCGCGATGTCCGCCAGCCGTTGAGGCGAGAGATGCGGCGTGTCGTCCGGCTCGAGAAGCAGGACGACCGGGATGATGCTGCCGACGGCCTCGGCGGCGCGCCGCACGGTCGGCTCGTCGAAGGATTGAACGGTCAAGCCGGCGCCGCGCGGCCGGTCGAGCATGCCGTGACGGCGAAGCGCGGCCTCGGCAAGCGCGAGCAGATCGACGCCGCGACGCGCGTAGTGCTCGGGATCTTTCAGTTCGGTGAGCACGCCCACTCGCGTGCGCGCCCATTCGAGCAGCTCGTCGAAGGTTGGAATGCGAGCGGCCGCGAACCTCGGAGCGAACCAGGATCCCGCGTCAAGTTGCCTAAGCTCGGCCATCGTGAAGTCGTCGACGTTCCACGGCCGCCGGGCCGGAAAGCGTGCCGCCGCGTCGGTCGTGCGCTCGAGGGAGCGATCGTGGAGGCAGACCAGCACCCCGTCTTTCGTCGTGTGGAGGTCGTGCTCGACGCAGCCGGCGCCGAGCTCGAGCGCCAGCTCGAACGCAGTCATCGTGTTTTCCGGCGCGCGGGCTGAGGCTCCCCGGTGCGCGATGACGCGATGGTTCATAAAGACGGCGTAACGGCGGCGATCACAGTGCGGTTCATTATCATCGTGCTAACGTGGCGGATCCCGTGCCGAATCAGACCCAGACCACGCCAGTGTGCATCGGCCTCGTTTTGAGCGGCGGGGGCCTGCGCGGTACCGCCCACCTCGGCCTGCTCCGCCGCCTCCTGCGCCACGGCGTGCGCATCGACGTGCTGGCAGGCGTCAGCGCCGGCGCCATCATCGCGGCGTACTACGCCGCCGTGGGGCTTTCCGTGCGCGACATGATCGACGAAGTACCGACCTTCCGCGGACGGCACATCGTCATGCACGGCGTGACGCTGCGCGCGCCGCATCCGCTGAAGGCATTCTTCAGGAGATTCTGCGGCGTCATCCCGGCGCGCCTCGAGCAGCTCGATCAAGCCAGCTTCACGACGCTTCACCACGGCATCTCCCGGCTGGGCATCGTCTGCCACGATCTGGATCGGCGGGCGCCGCGTTACTTTTCGACCGGCGATTCGAGCGGCGTCCGGCTTGCGGACGTCGCGCGCGCCAGCGCCGCAGTGCCCGGCGTGCTTCCGCCAAAGGTCATGACGATTGATGGCGAGACGGTCCGGCTCGTGGACGGCGGGATCAGCGACTCGCTGCCGATCGCGTTTGCCACGTCGCCGCAGATGGGCGCGACGCACGTCATCGTGTCGGACTGCCGCCACGTGGCGGCGCCTCCTCCGCGAGCCGGCAACATCGTCTACCTGCGCCCCGAGCTCGATAGGATTCGGCCGTTCTCGGCGCCGGTGTCGGCGCTCCTCGAATCGGTGGGGCGTGGCGAAGCCGCCGTGACGGACGAGGCGATCGGACGAATCCGGCAATGGATGCCGCAGTCGGCGCTGACCGCCGCCGCGGGATAACGGACGTGACACCTCCGGCTGTGGTCTTTCTCGATTTTGACGGTACGATTACGTGCCGTGACGTCACCGACGCCATTCTCGAACAATTCGCCGACGGCGAATGGCAAGCCGTCGAGCGCGACTGGATCGCCGGCCGCATCGGCTCGCGCGAATGCCTCGCGCGGCAGATGGCCCTCGTGCGTGCCAAGCCGCGCGACCTCGACGCGCTGATTGATGCCATCGAGGTGGACGCCGGGTTCCCCGCTCTCGCCGAGGCGTGCGCCTCGCGCGGTGTTCCGTTGACCGTCGTGAGCGACGGGTTCGACTACTGTATCCGCCGCGTGCTGAATCGGCCGCAATTCCGCGATCGCCTGTCCGGCATCGGCATCGTTTCGAGCGGGCTCGAATGGGCCGGCGGCGCGTGGCGGACGTTCTTTGCGCATCCGGTCGAGCCGTGCGAGCACGGCTGCGGCACGTGCAAACCCGCGGCGATGGCGCGGCTGCGCGGCGGCGCGCCGATCGTCCTGTTCGCCGGCGACGGCTTGTCGGATCGCCATGCCGCCGCGCAAACGGGGGCGACGGTGTTTGCGAAGAATGCGCTGGCCCGCTTCTGTGCCGCCGCCGCGATCCCGTTCGTGCCCTACGAAACGCTGGCCGACGTAGCCGTCGCGCTCGAGCAGGTGCTCAGCGCCGCGGCGCCCGCGGCTTCCCTGAAAGGCGTGTAACCGGCGATGACCGATTCGACCGAGCGGCGGCTGCTGGATCTCGAACGTCAATACTGCTCCTGGGGCGACACCGTCCACTATCTCGACCCGCCGAAAGTGTTCGCGCGCGCGGAGGGCAGTTACCTCTTCGACCGCGAGGGTATTCCGTACCTCGATCTGCAGATGTGGTACTCCGCCGCGAACTTCGGATACGGTAACGCGCGGCTGAACGGGGCGCTGACGCGCCAGCTCCAGACGCTGCCCCAGCTGGCCTGCCAGTACCTGCATCCGGAGAAGATCGAACTGGCCGCGGAGATCGGGCGCGTCAACGCCTCCCGCTTCGGCCACGACGGCCGCGTGCACTTCAACGTCGGCGGATCGCAGGCGATCGAGGACTCGCTCAAGATCGTCCGCAACGCGACCGGCAAGTCGCTCGTCTTCGCGTTCATGGGCGGCTACCATGGGCGCACCCTCGCCGCGAGCGCGATTACGTCGAGCTACCGGTATCGGCGCCGCTTCGGCCACTTCTCCGACCGGGCGCACTTCGTGCCGTTCCCGTATTGCTTCCGCTGTCCATACGGCAAGAAGGTCGAGGACTGCGAACTGTATTGTCTGCGCGAGTTCGAGCGCAACTTCGACACCGAATACAACTCGTTCTGGGACGCGAAGGCCGGCGAGTGCGAGTTCGCCGCGTTCTACATCGAGCCGATCCAGGGCACCGGCGGCTACGTGATTCCGCCGCCCGGCTACTTCCAGGGGCTTCGCAAGATCCTCGACGAACGCAAGGTGCTGCTCGTCGACGACGAGATCCAGATGGGATTCTTCCGGGCGGGCAAGTTCTGGGCGATCGAGAACTTCGGCGTCGCGCCGGACATCCTCGTCTTCGGAAAGGCGCTGACCAACGGGCTGAATCCGCTGAGCGGCGTGTGGGCGCGGGAAGAGCTCATTGCCCCCGACGTGTTCCCGCCCGGGTCGACGCACTCGACGTTTTCGTCGAATCCGCTCGGCACGGCGATCGGACTCGAGACGGTCCGCATGATTGCCGAGCACGATTACGAAACGCAGACGAAGACGAAGGGCGCATATTTCCTCGAGCGGATTCGCGCGCTGCATCGCCGGTATCCGAAGGTGATCGGCCATACCGACGGCATGGGGATGGCGCTCCGAATCGAGATTTGCCGCGCCGACGGCTTCGAGCCCGATCGCGAGCTTGCCGATCGGATCTTCGCCGAAGGCCTCAAGGGCGACCTGTCCGCGCGCGGGCGGCGCATGGGCCTGGTCCTCGACGTCGGCGGCTACTACAAGAACGTCTTCACGCTGGCCCCGGCCTTCGACATTGCGAACGAGGAGATCGACCTGGGCGTCGAGCTGCTCGAGCAGTTGATTCGGCGCTGCGCGCCCGACCGGGTCTGACCGGATGCACGTCGTCGAAGCCGCCGAACGCCTGGCGCTCCGGACCGATCCGGCACGCGCGATCGAGCTGCTCGGGCTCATTCCGTCGAGCGCGCTCGCGGCGATGCGCCGGGCGCGGTTCAAGCGGGTGCTGCGTACGGCGGCGGCGCGTTCGCCGTTCTATCGCGAGGCGTTCCGCCGCCACGGCATCGACGTCGCGGGCATCTCGCATCCGTCCGAGTTGGGCGACTTCTACACGACCGGCGAAGATCTCCGGGCCCACGGCCCCGATGCCTTTCTCGTCCGTCGCCCGGATGTGGCGTTCGAGACCACCGGCACCACTTCGCCCGTGCCCAAGCGCGTCTACTTCACGCGCGCCGAGATTGCCGACATGGGCCGGCTGTGCGCGCTCTGGCTGCACCTGCTCGGTCTGCGGGGCACCGACCGCGTCGCCAGCGCCTTCGACTGCTCCTTCTGGGTGTCGCCGTACGTCTTGCGATCGGGTCTCGACCTGCTCGGATGCTTCCACGTTGAAGCCGGCAAGATTCCCGCCGACGAGTTCTACGACCGCGCGCGCGCGTACAAGCCGGACGTCGTGTTCGGGGAGCCGTCATGGGTGGTGCAGCTCGCGGAGGTCGCGCAGGCGCGCGGCGCGTGGCCGGTGAAGTTCCTGTTCGCCGGCGGCGAGAACATCGCTGAATCAGCGCGCGGACTCGTCGAAGCCGTGTGGCACGCGCCCCTGTACCTGAATTACGGACAGACCGAGTCGTTCGGCGCGCTCGGCGCCGAGTGCCGCCTGCGCGACGGCTACCACCGCAACGATCTCTACTTCCTGTTCGAAGTCGCTGACCCCGGAGCCGACGAATACGGCGAGCTCGTCTA
>DASQHH010000380.1:0-3752 GCA_035632195.1 Vicinamibacterales bacterium | reverse complement strand
GCGGCCGCCGTTCTGATCCAGATTGCGGTGTTCAGTACGACGATTTATCTCCACCGCACGGCGACGCACAAAGCACTCGTCATGAGCCCGCGCCTCGAGTGGGCGTTCAAGTTCGCCCTCTGGCTGACGACCGGGCTCCTGACGAAGGAATGGGTCGCCGTCCATCGCAAGCACCACGCGTTCACCGACGAAGAAGGGGATCCGCACAGCCCGGCGCTCGAAGGCTTCTGGCACGTGCAGCTCGGCAACGTCTATTACTACATGCGCGAAGTGAAGAAGACCGACGTCGTCGAGCGCTACGCCCGCGACATCCACGAAGGGTTCTGGGATCGACACATCTTCAAGCACGGCTGGCTCGGTCTGACGCTCGGCACCGTCGCGTTGTGCGGCATCATCGGCCTGTGGCCCGGGCTGCTCGCCGCCGGTATTCATGCTGTGATGTACGTCTTCGTGCTCTCGTCATCGATCAACGGTCTCTGCCACCACGTCGGCTACAAGAACTTCGACAACACCGCCACCAACATCCGGTCGCTCGCGCTCCTGACCGGCGGTGAAGGCCTGCACAACAATCACCACGGCTATCCGCGCAGTCCGAAATTCAGCTTCCGCGCGAGCGAGATCGATCCCGCGTGGCCGATCATCCGGATGCTGATCGCGCTGAATCTCGCGAAACCCTACAAGACGATCGAAGAAGTCGCCGCGGCCTGAGACGTCAGCCGTGCGTCGGAGGGGAGAAGTGTCTCCTGCGGCGGCGGCGCCGGCGCCGCCGGTGATGCGGCTGGCCGTCCTCTGCGCCCGGCACGTGTTCGCCGGGCGGGCGGCCCGGCGCGGCGGCCGGTCCAGCCTCCTCCGCGACGCGCTTCCAGTGCTCGACCAGCTCCGGCGCTCCGCCGTGGACTTCGAGCCATGTGAGCGCCTCGGCAAAAATATGCCGGTGCGCGAGGGAACGCTGCGCGCGCGGGGGCGCCTGGGCGTCCCGGAGCCGACGCTGGAGCGCAAGCAGCTGCCGCAGACGCTCCAGGTCGCGCCTCGCCAGCGGCAGACCGCCAAGCCGAACCTCGTTCAGGTTGCTGGTGATCGGCACGAGCAGCGTTCCGAGCAGGATCGCGTTCGTCAGCGACTCCGGAAACGCCTCGAACCGGCGGCGGTATGCGTCGAGCGCGGCGAGCGATCGCCAGAGCGCATCGCCGGCACTTGCGTGCAGCTCCGACGATGTCGGCTCGAGCAGCCCGACGTCCGCAAGCCCGCGAAACGCCTGCTCGGCCGACCCGGCGCGCAGAATCTTGTAGTACTCCTCGAGCATGCGCGGCGCCGAGCTCTTCGCGATTTCGTGACGATGGCGTCGGATTGATTCGAGCAGCTCCGGCTCGATCGCGAAATCGAGCCTCGCCGCCAGCGCAATCGCGCGCAGCATGCGGACCGGATCTTCCCGCAGCCGCACGTCCGGCTCGCCGATCGACCGCACGGTGCGCGCGTGGAGATCGTCGAGCCCGCCCACGTAGTCGATGATCGAAAACGTCGCGATGTCGTAGAAGAGCGCGTTGATCGTGAAATCGCGCCGGAAGGCGTCCTCCTCCGGCGACCCGAACGTGTTGTCGTGGTGGATGAGCTGTGCGCCCTGCGCGGTCGACGGATCCGGCGCAGGAATGCCTTCGGCCACCACCTCTTCTCCCGCTGCGAGCTGGCGACGAAACGTCGCGACCTCGATGACCTTCGTCCCGAACTTCACGTGCGCCAGACGGAAGCGCCGCCCGATGATCCAGCAGTTCCGGAACAGTTTCTTCACCTGGTACGGATGGGCCGACGTGCCGATATCGAAGTCCTTCGGTCGCCGAGCGAGGAGCAGATCGCGCACGCTGCCGCCGACCAGGTATGCCGTGTGATTGAACTGCCGCAGACGGTAGAGAACCTTGAGGGCGTCGGCATCGATGTCGCGTCGCGAGATGGGGTGATGCTCGCGCGGAACGATCCGAGGCTCGACCACGAGTCGGCATTCTACCAAAAGCGTAACGGGAGCCAACTAAGCCGTTGATGTCTAAAGGTTTAGGAATGACATGCTGTGCTACGATCGCTCGACGTGTCTGATCGGCCGGGCATTTCAGTCGCGCTCATGTTCGCGGCCGTCGCGGCCATCGCGGTTCGCGCGTCGGCCGCCGACGATCCTTTGTCCCGCGCGCGCTTGCTTTACAACCAGCACCAGTACGAGGCCGCGGTCAACGCGGCGGAGCAGGCCCGGCTCACGCGCAGCCGCGCAGACGCCGCCGATCTGATTGCCGCGCGCGCGTACCTCGAGCGTTTTCGCTCGAGCGCCGCGTCCGACGATCTCACCAACGCGCGCGAGCGCCTGAGTCGAATCGACCCGCAGAGCTTCGATCCGCGCACACGTCTCGAATACATCGTCGGACTCGGCGAGGCCCTGTATCTCGACGGGGCGTACGGCGCCGCCGGTACGATTTTCGAGACCGTTCTCCTCGGGCAGGATCTGCTGACGGGAGAGGCGCGGGATCGCGTGCTCGATTGGTGGGCGGACACGATCGACCGCGATGCGCGCGGCCGCCCTGCAGGGATCGCCGACCGCGGCGCCCTGTATCAGCGGATTCGATCGCGGATGGAAGAGGAGCTCGCATCGCATCCCGCCGATGCGTCCGCGGCGTACTGGCTCGCGGCGGCGGCCAGGAGCCAGGGCGACGTCCAGGCCGCGTGGGATGCGGTCGAAGCCGCGTGGGCGCGCGCGCCGCTGGTCCGGAATCGAAGCGCGCTGCGCGCCGACCTCGACCAATTGATGACGCAGGGCATCATCCCCGAGCGCGCGCGCGCCCAGTCGCAGTCGCCCGCGCAGCTCGTGTCCGATTGGGAGCGCTTCAAGGAGCGCTGGAAGTAAAGCTGGCCAGCGCGTCCGCCTCCGAGTCGAACGATTCGAACACCGACAGCAGCTTCGTCACTTTCAGCACTTCGTGCGTGCGCGCGCGCAGCCTGCACAGCTTCAGCTCGCCGCCGTAGCGGCACAACGTGACGTACTTGCACGCCACGAGGCCCACGCCAGCGCTGTCGAGAAACGTGACGCGCTCCATGTTCAACAGCAGCTTCCGGCGGCCTTGGCCGATCACTCCGTTCAAGACAACGCGCAGCGGCTCGAAGCCTTCATCGAGAATCAGCCGGCCCTCGAGGTCGAGGATGGTCACGTCGCCGACGGCCCGCTCGGTGATTTTCATTACGGCTTCGCGTCCTTCCAGTTGGCGCCGATGCCGACGTCGACGATGAGCGGAACCTTCAGGGAAGCGGCGGACTGCATCCGGTCCCTGACGATCGCCGCAAACTCCTCGGCCCGCCTCTCGGGCACCTCGAACAGCAACTCGTCGTGCACCGTCAGGATCATGCGCGCCTCCGGGTGGGGCCGCAACGCATTGTGCACGTCGATCATCGCGAGCTTGAGGATGTCCGCTGCCGTACCCTGGATCGGCAGATTGACAGCGTACCGTTCGGCCTGCGTCCGCCGCTGGAAGTCCCGGCTGTTCAGGTCCGGCACCATCCGCCGGCGTCCGAACATCGTCTTGACGACGCCCGTGTGCCGGGCCTCCTCCAGCGTGCGGTCGATGAACGCTCGCACGTTCGGGAACCCCGCGAAGTACTGATCGATGAACGCCTGCGCCTCCTGCGGCGTGACGCCGATGTCCTTGGACAGCGTGAAGGCCGTCTTGCCGTACAGCAGCGCGTAGTTGACCATCTTCGCCGTCGCGCGCAGCTCGTGCGGA
>DASQHH010000379.1:0-1647 GCA_035632195.1 Vicinamibacterales bacterium | reverse complement strand
GGCCAGGTCTGGGCCGTCATGCCGGCGCGGCCGGGCGTCCCGGCACCGGCGCCCGCGGTGAGGCTACCGGCAGTGATGCCGACCGCGTTGCTCCCGTCCGCGGTGATGCCTGCCCCGGTGATGCCCCCAGCGGTGCTGCCTCCAGGGATGAAGCCGACGCAGCCGTTCGTCCGGACGGCTACCCCAAGGGATGCCGCACGCATCGCCGCGTTTATTGACGCGAGCGTGTCTGCGCGTCTGAGCGACGCGTCGCCGTGGTTCCAGTATCGGTCGATGGAGCGGATCCGCCGCCTCGAGATCCTCGTTCGCGCGGAACTCCCGACCCGCTTTCACTGGTCCTGCTTCTGGCTGCTCGCGCGCGGAGGGCAGCTGGCAGGCGCCCTCGCTTCCTATGCGCCGGCACGGCTGCTGAAAAGCCGCGCCCTGGACATGCTGGCTGGGAGCGAGTCGTCCAGCGCCTTTCGCCGTGTGCTGGCCGAGACGACGCCGGTTTTCCGATCGGATTCATGGACGATCGATCATCTCGCGTGGCGCCCCGGCCGGTGTGATGCGTCACTAGTCCGCGCTCTGATCGACAGCGCAGTTGATGAAGGACGTCAGGCCGGGTGCCGGGAGGCGTGCATCGAAATCCCGGACGGCGCGAGCGAGACACGGCGTCTGATCGCGGGGAGCGGGTTCGCGCCTGATGCCTCCCTCACTTGTGGCCACCCGGGAGAAGAGTATCGAACGATCGAGCGGTTCATTCGGCCCTTGCAGTGAGGGCGCGCCAGTCCGGAGCACCATGACATGGCGACGACCACGCGACGGACCGGATCAATGCCCGACAATCCTGCCAAGCGTGTCCGAAAACCCGTTCTGATTGTCCCCAAGCAAACACCCGACGCCATTGCTCAACGGCGCGAGATTCGGGAGATCTTCCATGATTCGAAGGCGATAACGGTCAAAAACAAACGTCGGTCACAGCGATCCGACCGTTCCTGACGGATTTAACACGCTCGAAACACATTTGAACCATCCCGGATACGCACGGTTCGTAGCATGACCTCGTCCGCATCGGAACGTCCGGTGCGAAGGAGGCCTCTTGAAGCGATTTTCCATTCTCGCGTTCGCGTGTTCGATGATGGCCAGCGCGGTATTCGCGCAGGTGCCTGGCACGGCTGGGGATCAGCCGGCCGACGGCACGCCGTCGACCACCGCGGCCGCGACGATCTCCGACACGCCCTCGGCTGAACAGCCGCCTGCCGCGCCGCCGGCGCAGGACTCATTGGTCCTCGCGAACGGCAAGGTGCGGATCGGTGCGGTGTTCTACGCCGACTGGGCGTTCTACGACAAGACGGGATTCGGTCCGCAGTTCGTCACGCAGACGAACTTCCCCGGACCGAACAACAACGATTTCAACTCGTTCGACGTCCACCGCACTTACCTCAACCTGTATTTCAGCCCGACCGATCACATCACGCTGAGGATTACGCCGAACATCTACCGTGAAGCGATCACCGGCACCGCCGACAAGGCGGGCGCTACGGGCGCGATTCCTTCCAGCGCGGACGGCAACCTGACGTTCCGCCTCAAATACGCGTATCTCGAGTTCGGCAAGCTGTTCGAAGGCTCCGACGCGTTCAAGAACACGAGCGTCCGCTTCGGACA
>DASQHH010000378.1:0-5421 GCA_035632195.1 Vicinamibacterales bacterium | reverse complement strand
ACACGGCGGCGATCGAATGCGCGGGATCGGTCGAGAGCAGCAGCAGCCGCTTGTGCGGGTCGGCACGCGCCAGAGCGATCGCCGCCGATGCGGCGACGGTGGTTTTTCCAACTCCACCTTTGCCGCCGAAAAACAGCATCCGCGCGCCGCGGAGCGGACGGAGCGATGCCGGCTGAATCGCGGCCGCGCCCGCCGGCAGGCTGAAGTGCATGCCGCGGCCCGCGGATGGGGGCAGCCGGCAGATCGACGGCGGTCTGCCAGTCAGAACCTCGCCGATCCGCGTGAGCGCAGGCACGCCGCGCGGCTCCTCCAGCCCCGCCGGAATGACGCGGAGGCGGCGGGCGCGCCCGAGGGCTCTCGTGATGCCGCGGATCTCGCGCTGCTGCTCGGCGCGGCGGCGATCGCAGATGGGACACGGTCTGCTGCCCGGCGGAATGACACGGTTGACGATCAGTTCGGCCACGCGGATGCCGCTACGTTCGAGCGCCGCCACGCCGTCCCGGCACTCAGCCGTCGACATCGGCTCCGCCAGCGTCACCCAGTGGAACGTCGTCCGGCGATCGCGGAGCCGATTCGCCGCCGCGCTCGCCTGCTCGGCAACGAGCGCGATCAGGATGTCCGCGGCTTCCGGCTTGCGGCTGCGTCCGAAGCGCGCGCGAATCGTCCGGTGCTCTTCCTGCAGCGCGTCGAGCAGGTCGGCGACGGCGGCGACCGTCCCGGGGGCCGACAGGAGCCGCAGTGTGTGGCCGGTCGGCGCCGTGTCGACGACGACGAGGCGATGCGGGCCAGCGGCGGCGAGGCGTTCGATTTCAATCAGGCCGACGAGCTCGTCGATGCCCGGCAGCGACAGGTCGAGCATCGCGTCGACGTCCGCGCGATCGAGCCACGTGCCGTGTTCGAGAATGTCGCCGAGCGCGGGGCGATGCTCGCCGAGCCAGCGCGCGAACGCCCGCGTGCCGTCGAGCTCGGCGGCGTCGAGGCCGCGCCGCACGCGCCGCGGCTCCGCTCTGAGCCGGAGGCCGAGTGCATCGCCGAGCGAGTGGGCGGGATCGGTCGAGATGATGAGGACCCCGCCCTCGGAAGCCTCTGCGAGCGCCCTGGCCGCCGCGCACGTCGTCTTGCCGACGCCGCCCTTGCCGCCATAGAAGGCGAATCTCAATCGTGAGTCTCGATCTCGACTCCTGCGATCCGGTCTTTCGGCGACATCGCGATGGGACCCTGCCGCGTGCCCTTGATTTCGCGGATGCGGGTGAGGATGTCGCGCTCGATGCCGGCAAACTCCTCTTCCGTGATGTCGCCGAGCTCGAGCTGCATCTGTGCTTCGAGGAGCTGTTCACGGAGGGCGCTGTCGTCCTTCGACTCGGCTTCCGCGGCGGCGACGATCTTGTCGAGCACGAAGCGCAGGCTGCCGATCAGCATCGAGTCCAGGATGAACACTACAGCTCTCAGCTCAAGCCCTTTCGAGCTTCAGGCGGATGTTCACGAAGTTGTACGGCGGCCACGGACCCGTGTACTTGAACGTCAGCTTGTCGAAGCGGCCGGCGATCGACTTGACCTTCGCGTCGAACGCCAGCTCCTGGTCGCGCGAGATGAGGAACGCCGCGTTCATGATCATCTTGTCGCCGATCGGCTTGTTGATGCACGAGGCGACCGAGACTTCGCGGAGCTGCTCGAGGATGTCGGAGACGTAGCGCTCCGACCGCGCCTGCAGGGCCGAGTCGATCAGCCGCCCGTACTGCATCCGCGCGAAATACGTCGGGCCCTTCTGGCCGGAGATCTCTTTCTTCAGGCGGCTGATGTCCTCGTCCTCGCTCTCGACCTCGCGGATGGCCTGGTCGCGGTCCCAGAGCACCTTGAGGCCGAACTCGAGCTTGTTCTGCATCTTGTTCAGCACGTCGCCGAACGCTTCCGCCGCCGAGCGCAGCAGCTCGACGATGTCCTCGCGGGTCTTGAAAATGGTGCCAAACGACATCGGGATGACCGTGTGCTCGCGCATCACCGTCTCGTTGACGCGCTCGTGGGCGAGGACGTTCTCCCGCGTCGAATCGAGGACCTCGAGGGGCGCGTCCGACACGACGGCCCCGAGGTTCTTGTAATGGACCGTGTAGACCTCCGACGGATCGGCGCCGATGCCAATGGGACCGAACCGGAGCGGATCGGCCGACTCGATGATGCAGTAGACGTACTTGCCGCGGCTCGCGATCGCCGACTCCGGGACCGCCCGTCCGTGGACGACCCTCTCGGAAGTGCGGCGGGGAGGCTCCGGGCGGGGCGCCCGCGCCTGCGGCGCCAGCCTGGCCGCCTTGGCCGACCCGTTCGGCTTGGGCGCCGCCTTCGCACTCTTGGCGCTCTTGACGGGCCTGGCGCCCCTCGCGGGGACTCTAGCTGACGTTCTTGGCATGTTTGCCGCTCCTGCGGACTCTCTTCGATGACGCGGGCGACTCGTTCAGCACCTTGCGGATTTCCTTGACGAGATCTTCGGGCAGGCAGGGCTTGGTGACGAACGCGTCGCAGCCCGCGCGCCGCGCGCCCTCTGAGATGCCCGCGAGCGCATGGCCCGTCAACGCGACGACGGGAATGCCCGCGGTGCGCTCGTCGGCTTTGAGGCGGCGCGTCGCCTCCCACCCGTCCATGACCGGAAGCGAAAGGTCCATGAGAATGATGTCCGGGGCCTGCTCCGCCGCACGCGACAGCGCCTCCATCCCGTTCTCCGCCTCGATGACGTCAAAGCCCGAATACTGCAGGTACTCGGAGTACATTTCCCGCGCGTCCGGGTAGTCGTCGACAATCAGGACGCACGGGCGCATCCGGTGTCCGTCGCCTGCGCTCATCGTCTCCCCTTGATCGGAAGCGTCAACGTGAAAACGGAACCACTGCCGACCTCGCTCTGCACCGCGATGCGGCCGTCGAGCATCTGGGCCAGCCGGCGGCAGATTGACAGACCGAGTCCCGTGCCGCCGTACGCGCGCGTCGGTGAATTGTCCAGCTGACGGAAATCCTCGAAGATGCGATCGAGATCGCCGTCCGCGATGCCGATGCCGGTGTCGGTCACCGTCAGCGACACCGTCCGGTCCTTCTTCGCGTAGCGCGCCGCGATGCGGATGTTGCCCTGGTGGGTGAACTTGAGCGCGTTGCTCAGCAGGTTGAGCACGATCTGCTTCACCTTCTGGCGATCGCTCACGAGCGGCGGCATCTCTTTGGGCAGGTCGAGCGACACGGCGAGCTTCGACCGCATGATGATCGGCTCGAGCTCCGCCTTCACCTCGGCGATCAGGTCCGGCACCTTGAACTTCGACACCTGCAGCGGCATGCGGCCGGCTTCGATGCGGGAGATGTCGAGGATCTCGTTGATGATGGTGAGCAGGTGCCGGCCGTTCGACTCGATGCGTCCGAGCTGCCGCTTGACCGGCGCGCCGAGCGGGCCGGCGACGCCCTGGAGCAGCATCGAGGTGTAGCCGAGCATGGCGTTGAGCGGCGTCCGGAACTCGTGCGACATGTTGGCGAGGAACTGCGACTTGAGCGCCGAGGCCTGCTCGAGCTCGATCGCCTGCCGCCGCAGCAGCTCGTTCTGCTGCGCGATGTCGGCCGTCGCCGCCTGAATCTTCCGTTCGAGCTCGTCGGACGCCTGCTTCAACTGCTCGTACAGCTTCGCCTTCTCGATCGCCTCGCGGCGGTCGTGGAGGATCGTGACAACGGCGTTGAGCTCGCCGTGCTCGGAGAGGATCTTTCCGGCGATGGCCTCCACCGGCATCGGCTCGCCGGTCGCGGGATCGACGAGGCCGATCTCGCCGACGCGCCGCTGATCGGCGCTGACGAGCATGCCGGCGATGAACGACGAGAAATGGGCGTCGTTGGCCTGCACCCAGCGCTGCTCGATCTCGCTGGCGCCCTGCGGCATCGTGAAGAGCTTCTCGGCCGGCTCGTTCATCAGCGACGTCGCACCCGCGGCGTCGGCGACGACGATCGGGTCCGCGACCGAGTCGATGATCAGGTTCAGCCGGTCGCTCTCCGCGCGCGACTGCGCCTCGGCGACGCGCATCTTGCGGTAGTTCTCCTCGATCTCCTCGCTGGCCCGGCGCAGGTCGGTGACGTTGCGCAGAATCGAGACGACGCCGCTCCCGTGCCGCGGATCCTCGGTGACGGTGCTGAGCAGCTCGAACACCAGGTCCGAGCCGTCGATCGGGTTGACGAGCAGCAGCTCGCGGCGCGTCGCGCCGATCTCCTCGATCGCCTTGCTCGACAGGGCCGACGACAGCAGCATGTTGTTCATGCGCACCGCGCCCCGGCGCCCCTCGCTCTCTTCTTCCGCCGCCGTGAACAGCGTGAGCGCGCGCGCATTCGCGATCAGCAGGCGCCCCTCGGTGTCGGTCAGGAGAATCGGGTCGCTGACGGCGTTGATGATGCTGTAGAGGAGCGACCGTTCGCGCCCCTGCTTCCGGTCGCCTTCGACGAGCGACTGCTGCCGAAGAATCTGATCGAGCTTCTGCGTGAAGACGGCGGTGAACCAGTGCAGGTCCGCCTGGACCGCCGCGTCGCCGCCGAGGAGCAGCAGCGCCAGCGCTTCCTCGGCGCCGCTGCCGAGCGGCAGCACGTGGAACGCCAGATCCTCGAACGGCGTCGAGGGACGCCGGCGGCGATCCGCCGCCGAATGCGCCGCCGGGAAGAAAATTGCCTTGCGGTGGGTGAACGTCGTGACGAGCGGGTTGTCCCAGTCCTCGAGCGAGACGGTGAACGACGACACGGCGGACATCGGGAAGCCATACGCGCCCGAGACGAAGAGCGCCTGCTCCCCCGCCGGACGAATCAGACAGATCGACTTGGATCGATTGAGAACCTCGCCGAGCCACTGCAGCGCGTACTGCGTGCAGTCGGCGATCTCGGTGCGCGCGACGAGCCCCTCGAGCAGACGGATGCGCGACGCGAGCTCGCCCAGCTCGCCGTCCTCGACGGTTTCTTCGACGGCGACCCGCACGCGCGGGACGCCGGTGTACGGCGTGGACCCGTTACGCCGGCTCGGCGGTCTTCGTCCGGCGACCGCCACGAGCGCGGCGGGCGGGTGCGCCAGACTGGAGCCGAGCCCTGAGGGCGGCGTTTTCAGCAATGACTTCCTCATACCCCTTGCCTTCGACCGCCGGCTTCGCAATCGGAGTCACCGTGCCGACTGCCTCGGAGTACTTCAAGTATGTGTCGATCGACGCCACGACGACACGCGCCTCAACGGTGATGAGGTCGATGCCGACGAGCGAGACGCGGACCCAGGCATCGATGACGATGCCCTTGTCCAGGACGCGATCGAGGACGTCGATCAGACTGGTGCCGCCTGCTGCACGTTCAACGGGCATCGAATGCTCCTCTGACTATCGCGGCGGTGCGGCCCGGCGACGGCTCAACGACGCCAGCTGGCGCTCGAGCGCCCGCACT
>DASQHH010000377.1:0-2043 GCA_035632195.1 Vicinamibacterales bacterium | reverse complement strand
GACCGAGCCGGCGCATATCGATCACGCGCTATTCGGGCCGACCGACGTCGACGCGGCACCCGACCTCGAGTCGGTGTCCGCGGACAGCCGCATCGCCGCCGCGCGAGGTGGCACGCTGTTCCTGCGCCACGTCAGCGAGCTGCCGGCGGCTGTTCAGGCTCGTCTCGCCCGCGTGGCGCGCGACGGCGAGATGCGCGTCGACGGCGTTCCGGTCGCCACCGCCTGGCGTCTCGTTGCAAGCGCGGCCCCGACGATCGACGCCGACGTCCGCGCGCACCGCTTTCGTTCGGATCTGTTCCGCCGCCTGTCGGCCGTCCGCATCGACCTGCCACCACTGCGCGAACGGCCGGACGACGTGGCGGCGATCGCAACCCAGCTGGTCGAAGACGCCTGCTCCGCGCGGGGGATTGCACCGATGGCCTTCAGCCAGGGCGCGCTGTCGCTGGTGGCATCGATTCCATGGCCCGGAAACGTCGCGGAGCTCCGCGCCGCGCTTGATCGCATCGTCGAATCGAACTCCGACGAAACCATCGAGATCGAGCACGTACTCCCGGCGTTGCAGCTCCACCGTTCCGCGGCGCCGTTCGTCCCTGCCCCGAGCCTCCGCGAAGCGCGGCTGCGATTCGAGCGCGAGTACATCGCGGCCGTCCTGCAGCATCATGGCTGGCGCATGGCGGACGCCGCCCAGACCCTCGGGATTCAACGTCCGAATCTGTATCGCAAGGCTCGTCAGCTCGGAATACCGCTGACCCGCGTTTCGGAATAAGCGAAGGAACGACCATGTCATTCAACGCCTTTGTCGCGTCGGCGCTCGTCGCGATCACCGCGTCCGCGTCGGCCGCGCAGCAGCCGCCGTCCACCCAGCAGCCGCCGAAGCCGGAGTTCGTGATCCCAAGACCGGAAGGGACGCCGCAGGCGCGGCCGGATCAGCCGCCGGCGGGCAGCTACGTCATCGGACCGCAGGATCAGCTCCTCATCACCGTGCTCGACGAGCCCGATCTCACCGGGAAATTCCGCGTCGACACGGACGGCACGATCACGTATCCCTATCTCAATCGCATCCGTGTCACGGGGCTGACGCTCGACGAGCTGCGAAGCCGGATCGTCGAAGGCCTGCAGAACGGCTTCCTCAATCACCCGCAGGTGCGCATCGAGATCGATCAGTTCAAAGCGCGCAGCGTCATGGTGATGGGCGCCGTGCGCACGCCGGGCAAAGTGCCGCTCACCGGCGCGACGATGAGCCTGCTCGAGGCGCTGGCGCTCGCGGGCTCGCCGAGCCAGAGCGCGTCGAACGAAGTGCGCGTCCAGCGGATGTCGAAGCCCGGCGAGAAGCCGCTCGATCCGATCGTCGTGAATCGGCGCGATCTCGAGAACGGACGGACGGATCTCCAGGTCCAGGACGGCGACATCATCAACGTGCCCGAAGCGCTGAAGTTCTACATTCAGGGGCAGGTGCGTAACACGGGCCAGTTCGTGTTCGAAACGGGAACCACCGTCGGGCAGGCGCTCATCCTGGCCGGCGGTCTGACCGACCGCGGATCGGATCGCCGCATCTCCATCGAGCGCACGGTCAACGGCAAGGTCGTCAAGATTGACAATGTGAAGCCGAACGACAAAGTCCAGGCCGGAGACATCATCACGGTCGGCAACCGGATGTTCTGACGTTCGCAGATTGCGTCTGACCTATCTGAGTCCGAGCGGACAGCTCGGAGGCGCCGAAACGGCGCTCGTCGACGCGGTCGCGAGCGTGCGCGCGGCGCGTCCGGACTGGCCGATCCAGGCGCTGATTGCATCCGACGGTCCGCTCGCCGCGAAACTGTCGGGTCTCGGCGCGGCGACAGCAATCGTTCCGTTCCCGGAGGCGGTGGCGCGACTGGGCGAGCATGCCGCCGCAGGCGGGCGCGGCGGCTACGCGCGCCTCGCGGCGCGGGTCGGGCTCGCAGCCGCGCCTATTGCCGCATTCACGCGCCGGCTGTCACAGGCTATCGACGCTTTCAACCCCGATCTGGTCCACAGCAACGGCCTGAAGCTCCACGTGCTGGC
>DASQHH010000376.1:0-4317 GCA_035632195.1 Vicinamibacterales bacterium | reverse complement strand
GCGTCTGAAAGCCTGTGGCGCGTGACTGAATCGAAGGGGACTGCGTCCGAAATGTTCGGGCGTGCAGCTTGCCTGTAGGGGAACGCGACTGGGACCTTGTTACGCCTCTCTTGATCGAACGGGAGCTCGTCCGAGGTCTTGCGGCCTGCGGCCGAATCGAAGTGAAACGCTCAACGTTTCCTCTGTCGATAGACTTCCCGTCGTTGGCGCAGCTCTGAGGCGAGCGGTTCGGCAGGTTTGAGCTTGAGTGCAGCGTCCACCTCGTCGAGCGCTGAGGCGTAATCGCCGCCGCTGGCGAATGCAGCGGACAGGTTGCCGTGCGCCATAGCGGAACCGGGCTGCAGGCGCACGACTTCTTTGAACTCCGCGATCGCCTCGGGGTTCCTCCCTTCCGCCAGCAGGACGTTCCCGAGGTTGTTGTGGGCGTTGGCGTACGACGGATCGATGCGCAGCGCCTGCTTGTACTCGGATTCGGCCTGGTCGAGATGACGCCCCAGGGTGAGCGCCGTCCCGAGGTTGTAGTGCGCCGCGGCTGACGGGCCCGTGGCTTCCTTCAACGCCAGCGCCTTGCGGAAATGAACGGCGGCCTCCTCAGGCCGGCCGATCTCCAGATACAGCAACCCGGCGTCGTCGCGCAGCCCGGGCTCGTCGGGATGCCGCTCGATCTCCGCTTCGTACCCGAACACGTCCTCGGCCGCGACCTTCGCGCGAAACTGCGTCGTCAGCGTCACGAGATCGGGCTCGTTCTTCGTCAGCACCTGAATCCAGAGATCGCCCATCTCGTCGGAGGACCGTTGTCCCCACCGCGCGCGCTTCGGCGGACGCTCGGGGTTGCGCGCGTTCGCCGGCGAGTTGTCATAGACGTAGCGCATCGACAGCGTCGTCCCGCGCGGCAGCTTGAGGGGCGTGACGAAGCGGTACACGTGCTGCCAGCGGAAGTCCCAGTCGCGGATGTGAATGAACTCGCGCGTCTTGCCGTCCGGCAGCGTCGCATCGCCGCGGACGTCGCGGGCGCGGTAGTGCGCGTGCGGCTGCAGCGCCTCGACCTCGACGTCCACCGGCAGAACGTACGAGTCCGTGACCGTGTACGACGCGTCGCCGGCCTGGATGTCGATGTTCTGTCGCCCGAGCCGCAGCATCGCCGGCGTCCTGGTCGGCGGCTGATCGCCGAAGTACAGCCCGATGGACGGCTGCACCGCCTCCGCTTTGCCGCTCGGCTGCATGTGAATCTCGACGACCAGATCGGTGCCGGGATCGACATGCCAGGAGAAGTCACTCGGCACGAGCGGCGCGATCTGTCCCGGCGTCCATCCGAGGAAGTGTCCTTCGGGATAGTCGGCGGACCGCAGAATCAGGCCGCTGTAGCCGGGGCCGGGATCCTTGTCGTCGAGCGCGCGGGACGCCGGCGTGCGATCGACGCGGATGTTCGCGTGGTGCACCACGCGCGCGTTGCCGGGGTGGAACTCGAGCCCTCGCACGTACCGTGTCTTCGACAGCGGAACCGGCATGACGAAGATCCGGAAGACGTCGGTGCCGTCCGCCTGCAGCATGTACGGCTCGGGAAGCGTGACGACGAGATCCGGCGTGCCGAGCTGCCAGTCGTCGGTGAACTGCCGCGGCGGCGGCACGCTCCGCGGATCGCCCTCCGGCGCGCCCGCCTGGACCCATTGGGCAATCGTCGAGATTTCCGCGTCGCTCAACGGATGCTGACCGACGAACGGACCCTCGGCGGGATCCGCCTTCCACGGCGGCATGTACCGGCGTGCGGTCACGGATGCAATCTGCGACGCATGGCGCTTGACGTCGTCGTACGTCTGCAGCGAGAACGGCGCCGATCCACCAGCGTGGTGGCACTGCACGCAGCGGTCATTGACGAGCGGGGCGATGTCCTTCGAGTAGATCACCGTCGCTGCGGCAACAGCAAACGCCGCGACGATCATCGGGTCATGTCCGCGATGAAGCAGCCGACCGCCTGCGTCGCCGGATGCGCGACCGGCTTCCCCGCCAGAATCGCCGTCAACGCATCGTCGAGATCGTGCACCGTCGGCGCCGGGCGCTCGAAGCCGAGGTCGACGATGCGATCGTCGATGCGGCCGTGGTAGACGAGGCGTCCGCCGACGAAAATGGCCGCTTCGGGCGTCACGGTCGCGCGGGCTGCCTTCACCAGCTGCTGCTTCGGATCGCGCAGCGCTTCCGCCGGATACCCGAACGACTTCTCGTGATCGCGTATGGAGTGGGCGGTCTCAGCGGGATTCGGATATACCAGCCAGAAACGCACGCCCTTCGGCGCAAATTCGCGGTAGAGCCGCTGCACCTCGGGCGCGTAGCGGTTGGAGATTGGACAGTCGCTTGCGGTGAAGAGAAACACGATCGCTTTCGCACCGGCGGCCATGTGAAACGGATCGACTGTCCGACCGTCGAGGTCGAGTACCTGCGCCGACGTCGCGGCGCCGACGAGCAACAGCGCGGCCGCAACCAATTTGGGCATTTCTCCGAAAACGATAACATACGGCCTGCCATGTGGCGCAGTGTCGTCCTCGTCGGCGCAGCCATGCTCGTCTATGCAAATGCGCTGCGCGGGCCGTTCATCTACGACGACTCGGCGTCAATCGTCGGGAACGAACACATCCGGACGCTCCGCCTTCCCGACGCATTGTTTTCCGAGCGGGAGAACCCGACGGCGGGGCGTCCGCTCGTCAATCTCTCGTTCGCCATCAATTACGGAGTCGGCGGCCTCGATCCGATCGGGTATCGAGCCGTCAACATCCTCCTGCACGCCGGCTGCGGGCTGCTGATCTTCGCGCTCGCCAGCCGCACGCTGGCCTCCTCCAGCCTTGGGTTCGCCGTTGCACTGCTCTGGATTGTGCATCCGCTCAACAGCGAGGTCATCGACTACGTCACCGAGCGATCCGAGTCGTTGATGGCGCTGTTCTTTCTGCTGACGCTGTACGCCGGTGTTCGCGCGCTCGATCGTCCGCCGGAACGGTCGCGCTCACGCCGCGAGAGAGAACGATCATCGTCGGGCGATCGGCGCTGGACGATCGCGGCCGTCGCCGCCTGCGCGGCGGGTATGGCGTGCAAGGAAACGATGGTCGTCGCGCCTCTCGTCGTGGTGCTGTACGACCGCGCGTTCGTGTTCGATTCATGGGCGAGCGCGTGGCGGACCCGGCGACTCCTTTACGTCGGCCTCGGAGCGACATGGACGCTGCTCGCGTGGCTGCTCCGGTTCGGTCCGCGCACGCACTCCGCTGGTTTTGCCAGCGGCGCGTCGCCTTGGACGTACTTGCTGAACCAGGCGGTGATGATCGTGAGGTATCTACGCCTGTCCGTCTGGCCGACGAATCTTGTGGTGAACTACGGCTGGCCGCGGCCGCTGACGCTTACCGAGGCCGCACCGTACGCGGCCGTCGTTCTCGCGCTGATCGTTGCAACAGTCACGGTTGCCCGCCGATCGCCGCAAATGGCGTTTGCCGGCGCCTGGCTGTTCGTCATTCTCGCCCCGACGTCGTCCATCGTCCCGATCGCGACCGAGGTCGGCGCCGAGCGGCGCATGTATCTGCCACTCGTCGCGATCATCGCGCTGGTCACCGTGGCTGCGGTTCGGGTCGCAAGTCGGTTGCGAGCGCCGGCATTGGCAACGGCCGGACTCCTGTGCGTCGCTTCGACCGCGCTCGGCGCCGGCACGATGCTGCGCAACCGCGAATACGAGTCGACCGCGCGACTGTCTGCAACGGTCGACGAACGCTGGCCGACCCCAGTGTCCGACGCGCTCGTGGGGTACGAACTCGGCCAGCAGGGACGCCGCAGTGAAGCGCTCGTCAGACTGCGACGGAGCGCCGAAGGCGGATATCCGACCGCGTGGTACAACCTCGGCGGGATGCTGCTCACCGGCGGCCAGCTCGATGAGGGTATCTCGGCACTCCAGCGGTTCCTGCAGGAGGCGCCGCTGGACAGAGCGGCAGTGCAGACGCACCTGCTGCTCGGCCGCGCGTTTCTCACCAGAGGCGACGTATCGCAGGCCATCGCCCACCTGCAGCAGGCGCGTGCGATGGACCCATCGAACGCCGAGGTGCTCGGCGGATTGAGCGACGCGCTCCTCGCCGCTCGACAGTCCGATCGAGCCGCCGACGGCTACCGCGCCTACCTGGCGCTTCGTCCGGACGATGCGGCCGCGACGCTCAATCTCGGAATCGCCCTGGCTGAATCCGGACGCGTGCGCGAAGCGGCGACGGCATTCGAACGGGCCCGCGATCTCAATCCAGGCGATGCGCGCGCGTCCAAGAACCTCGCGTCCCTGGCGTTGAACGCGAACGACAT
>DASQHH010000375.1:0-4490 GCA_035632195.1 Vicinamibacterales bacterium | reverse complement strand
GAGCCCTTCTGGTCGCCAGCACTGATTTGTCGCACTACCACGACGCCGCGACCGCCGGGCACCTCGATCGCGTCGTGATCGATCGGATCGCCGCGTTCGACGCGGACGGCCTGCAGCGGGCGCTCGACGTGCGCCCGGATCATGCGTGCGGCGGCGGGCCGACGGTCGCGGTGATGCGCGCGGCGAAACAGCTCGGGGCGCACGATGCCGTCGTGCTGGACTACGCGGACTCGGGCGACGTTTCGGGCGACAAGAGCGCGGTCGTCGGCTACCTCGCGGCGGCGATGGGGACGTTCTCGTGACGTCCAACGACGATCGACGTCTGCTGCTGTCGGTGGCGCGCGAGGCGATCGCCGCGCACGTCGGAGAACGCAGGTCGACCGCTCCAGAGCTGACGGGCGTGATGACGCAGCGCGCCGGCGCGTTCGTCACTATCCACAACCGCGGCGAACTGCGAGGCTGCATCGGCCACGTCGAAGCCGACGAGATGCTCGGCCGCGTGATTCCGCGCATGGCCGTCGCCGCCTGCAGCAGCGATCCGCGCTTTCCCGCCGTGACCGACCGCGAGCTGCCCGAACTCGATCTCGAGATCTCCATTCTCGGACCGCTCGTGCCCATATCCAGCCCCGACGAGATCGAGGTCGGCCGCGACGGACTCGTCGTCCAGCTGGGATGGCACCGCGGCCTCCTGCTGCCGCAGGTCGCGACCGAATGGAAGTGGGATCGCGAGACCTTCCTCGCGCATACCTGCCACAAGGCGGGAATGCCGCGCGACGCCTGGCGCAACGGCGCGAAGGTGTTCCGCTTCGAGGCGGAAGTGTTCGGCGAGCGCCAACCCGACCGGGCTGAAGACTTCTAACCGCACATGCGGCGCGCCATCCTCCTTCTCCATCTCACCGTCGCGCTGATTGCCGGCGCGTTCGTCGTCGTCCTTGGCGTCACGGGCAGCGTAATGGCATTCGAGCCCGAGCTCGATCATCTGATGCACAGGACGCTCTGGCACGTCGCGCCGCAGGCGATCACGAAGCCGCTTTCCGAGCTGGGCGCCGCCGCATCCAGCGCTCTGGGCGGCGATCGTCCGGCGGGCTATCTGCTGTCGACGTCGCCGGACCTCGCCTATCAGGTCGCCTTCCGCGGCCGGACCGTCTTCGTCGATCAGCACACCGGCGCCATTCTCGGCATCCGCGCGGGCGGGCCGGATGTGCTGAGCCGCATTCATCAGCTGCATCTGCGGCTGCTGATTCAGAACCGGTCGGACACCGGCAAGAAGATCGTGCGGGGGGCGAGCGTCGGACTGCTGTTTCTGCTCGCCTCAGGACTGTATCTGTGGTGGCCGGCCAAACGCGTTCGCATCCGGTCGGAGCGCGGCACGCGCCGGTGGTGGTTCGACCTGCACAACGCGGTCGGGATCTGGTCGTTCGTGTTCGTCGCGCTCGCGACGTCGACCGGACTGGTAATCGGCTTCGACGACGAGATCACCCCATTCGTTTACAAGGCGACGGGGTCGTCACCCGTTGCTGTCTATACCCGGCCGCCGCCGTTCAAGGTGACGCCGGGCGGCCAGCCGATCGGGCCGGACCGCGCGATTGAAATCGCGCGCGCTGCGCTCCGCGGCGCCATGCCGATTTCCGTCAACGTCCCGCCGCCGACCGGCGTGTATGCGGTCTCGGCGCGCTATCCGGAGGATCTCACGCCGGGCGGGCGCAGCCGCATCTACATCGACCAGTACTCGGGCGCGGTCCTGCTCGCCGAGGGATCGCGAACGGCGCCGACGGGCACGCGCCTCATCACGCTCAATCGCGCGCTGCACACCGGAGACGTGCTCGGCATCCCGAGCAAGATCGTCATGTCGCTCGCGAGCCTCGCCGTCGTGCTTCAGCTGATCAGCGGCGTCGTGATGTGGCTCAGGCGATGAGCCTGCGCAACGTCCTCAGATTCCGGTTGTCGAGCGGATCGAGCTCGATCGACTGAGGGCGCCGCCCCTCGGTCTTCGGCGTCTCGAGCAGCATCGGCAGACCGCGGAACCGGCGATCGTTGACGAGCCGGCGGAACGGCGCGAGTCCGAGGAACCCCTTTCCGATGTGCTCGTGTCGATCGACGCGGCTGCCAAGCGGCCGCTTCGAGTCGTTCAGGTGAAACGCTTTCAGGCGATCGAATCCGATCAGGCGCTCGAACTGCCGGAAGGTGGAGGCGTAGCCGTCTTTCGAGCAGATGTCGTAGCCGGCGGCGAGCAAGTGGCACGTGTCGAGGCACAGGCCGACGCGGCGATGGCCGTTCATCAGCTCGATGATCGCAGCGATCTGCTCGAACGACCATCCGAGCGACGTGCCCTGTCCTGCCGTCTGCTCGAGCAGCACCATCGTCTGGCCGCGGCGCCGGGCGGCGAGCAGTTCGAGGAGTCCTTCCGCGATGAGCTGCAGTCCGATCGTTTCGCTCGTCGACACGTAGCAGCCAGGGTGCAGCACGACGCCAAGCAGTCCCAGCGCTTCGGCGCGATCGATCTCGTCGCCCATCGCGTCGAGCGACATGCGGCGCAGCGGACGGCGGCGCGCGGCAAGGTTGATCAGGTAGCTGGCGTGCGACACGACCGGGTGGATGCCGGAGCGATCGACGCGCGCTCGGAACGCGCGGATTTCCTCCCGGGGCAGCACGCGTCCCTTCCACTGGTTGGCGTTCTTGGCGAAGATCTGCAGCGCCTCGCACCTGTGCACGACCGCACGATCCACGGCGAGCGGCAGTCCGCCCGCGACGGACATGTGCGCGCCCAGCCTCGCCATCAGCGGCCGAACGCTTCCGTTGTCACCCGTCCGTCGGCCGTCGTGCGGACGATGACCGTGAACGGATCGGACCGGCGGACTTCGTCGACGAACCCGCTGCTCACGAAGCGGATGTCGGTGAAGCGCACGGTTGCCGTGCCGGCGCTGTCCGTGAAGGAGCGCGCGGCCGGGAAGCGCGAGAATCCGAGGAAGACCTGCGCCGAACGTGTCGAGGCCGCGCGGACCGCCGCGTCGCTCCAGATGTTCGGATAACGGACCGCCCGCCGCCAGAACGCTTCCGCGCTCGACGCAGGCGTCCGGAACCGCGCGTCGAGCAGGTCCACGTCGTGGACCTCGTACGCGTTCGAAAACCGCGCGATCAGGCGCCACGAGAAGGGCGAGAAGAACGTCGGCATCGCCGCGATCTCGACGAGACACCGGTGCGCGGCGGATTCAGTCGCCCCGGCGGACGACGCCATCGGCCACTCGTCAATCACGCTCGTCGCAGGCGAGGCATCCGCGCACCTCTGCGGCAGCGTCGGACCGAACAACCGCGGTGCGATCACGAGCGCCTGATGATGCGCCGCCGCGCGCACGCCGTAGTTGACCCCCATGAGCGCCAGCGCCAGCGCAGCGTTGCGCCGGCGAGCCGACATCGAGCCGCGCCCGAAGAGCAGGCCGGCTGCCAATACGGCGAGGAGGTAGATGTCGACGATCGGCATCCAGTCGACGGCGAACCAGTGCCAGTCGAACGGGCTCACCAGCCGCGTGCCGTACGACGTCGGCAAATCCATCAGCACGTGGCAGAGGACGCCAATCATCGACACCGCAGCCAGCATGACGAACGACGCGCGCGACTCGGGCCCGTCCGGCGCCCGCGCCCGCCGCCCGCGCACGACGCGGTCGAACCCCCAGACGAGCAGCGCCGTCGTCAGTCCGAGCGTGACCACTCCAATCGGACCGTGCGTCGGGCCGCGATGCCAGCGCAGGTACGTGACGAATCCGCCGGGCAGCGCCGTGACGATGTCGATGTCGGGTGCGTTGGACGCCAGAATCAGCGCGGCCGTCGTTCCGCGGCCCGCGCGCGCCAGCGGCGTCCGCGCAAGCGTCAAGCCGAAGAGCGTGTGGGTGACGTTATCCAAACTCGTTCGTAATATATCAACATGCGAAAAGCCGCCATCGTCGTCTCGTCGCTCGCGCTGTCGCTTCTGGTCGCGTCGCCGGCCCACGCCTGGGGCAGCAGCGCGCACCGCTACATCATGCGGCGCGCGATCGAGCTGCTCCCGCCGTCGATCAGGCCGTTCTTCGAAAGCCACCGCGACGAGCTCGTCATGCGTGTCATCGATCCCGACCTGTGGCGGACGCTGGGATGGGACGAAGATCAAAACCATTTCCTCGACTTCGGCGTCCGCGAGTACGGCGAGTACCCCTTCACCGCGCTGCCGCACGGTTACGACGACGCGGTCGCGAAGTTCGGCTTCGCGACCGTCAAGAAGAACGGCCTGCTGCCGTGGCGGTTCGCGGAGGAATTCGGCAACCTGCGCCGCGCCATGGAAGGCAGCGCCCGGGGGGCGGCGTACTCCAGCGGGGACGTCGTCCTGTTCACGGCGGTGGCCGCGCACTACATTCAGGACGGATCGCAGCCGCTGCATGCGGTGGACAATTACGACGGGGCGATGACGCAGCAGAGCGGCATCCACAGCCGCTTCGAGTCGGCGCTGTTCGAGCGCTTCG
>DASQHH010000374.1:0-2770 GCA_035632195.1 Vicinamibacterales bacterium | reverse complement strand
CATGTCGCTGAGGCTGAACGGTTTTTTCAACACGCCGGCGGCGCCTTCAGGCAGAGGCTGCGTCTCGTCCTCGGTATTCGCGATCAGAATGACGGGGACGTCGGACCAGCGGAGCATGTCGAACCATTGCTTCGAGGCCTGATCACCGGGCAGACCCCACTCCGCAACGACGAGCCGCGGCATGGTCTCGCTGAGGCGGGCGGCCATATCCTCTCGGCTTGCCGCCTCCGCCACATCGAAGTTCAACCGCCGCAGGTAACTCGTACAGGGACGCCGCGCGCCTTCGCAGCTGTCAGCGAACAGGATCGGCGGATGACAGCCCGGCTGGTCGTAGGGGCGGCGGCCGCCGCGATGGACCTGCCGCCGATCGGGTTCCTCGCGTCGCTGCGTCTCGGGCACGATATGAGCCGGACCGAATCCCGAAGCAATAGCCGGTCCGCAGCTCAGCATTTATTTCCATGCATTTGAGAGTCCCCGAAAACAAAAGACGCCCCGGGATGAGAATTTTGTCTGCCGGAACGCCGCCGGGCCCGCGATGACTGCCGTCTAGCTGCTCGCTGCCAACGCCCGGCGGAGGCGCGCGAGGTGGTGATAGCTGTGGCGCACGGCGTGGTCCTCGAGGACGAACTGGCACGTCAATGGCGCATCGGCATACAGCGACACCGGCGCCGCCGTCGACAGTTGTGCGTCGCTGAGCGCGCGAATCGCCGCCGCCGCCGCCGCGCTGTTCTCGCGGAGCAGCGTGATGGCGGCCTCTTTCGTCACGCCGGCATTCTCCGCCGCGTGTGCGCCGTTCATCGCGTCGACCTCCGCCATGGTCACGCCGGTGATCGCCTTGCCATCGGCCACGGTGAGCGCCAGCTGGATCTCGAGCGGGTAGACGCTTGCGACGTGATGGACGATCACCCCGACCGTCCGGCCGTCTTTGGGCGTGCGCATCCGCCACTCAGCCTCGGTGAGGCTGCTGGCGAACGCCACGAGCGCACGAGCTCCTTGTTCGAGCCGATCGGCAAGGGCCCCGGCGCGCGCGCTGGTTGAGGAAACCGAAGTGGGTGCAGAAGTGGTGTGTGTCATGCGCTGACTGTATAGCTCCTCGCCGGGCGCCGCTTCACCTGATCCGGTCATTCTGCGGTCGAGCGCGAGAATAGCCCGATCAGGCCATCGGAAAGCAACCGCAGAGATCGCCGAGCACGCAGAGTATCCAGCGATTCGGCGGGCCGCGAAGCGGCCTCACGGGCGTGCTTCCGGACCGGCCTGCCAAATGCGCAGGCCGGTCCGCCGAATCGCGTGCTCCGCGAACTCCGCGTGCTCCGCGTTTGCTTTCCACTGCGACGGAATAACCCTTCAGCCGCCAAATCCGTCTAACGGCGCATGGTGTTCGACGTCCGCGACGTTCTGAAATCCCTGCGCCGCTCCCCCGGGTATTCGCTGACCATCATCGCGACGCTGGCGCTGGCCATCGGCGCGTCGACCGCCGTATTTTCGATCGTCGACGGCGTGCTGCTGAAGCCGCTGGCGTACCGCGAATCAGAGCGGCTGGTGTCGATCAAGGAGATCTGGAGTCAGCTTGCGGCCCGGATCCCCACCCTCGCCGTCAACGAGCAGCACTTCGAATACTGGCGGCGGCGCACGCAGACGTTCGAGTCGATGGCGCAGTACATCGTGCTGCCGGGCAACCTGACCGGCGCCGGCGAACCGGCGCAGGTGCTCGTCGGCCGGGCGAGCGGCTCGCTGTTCGACGTGCTGCAGATCACAGCCGCGCTCGGCCGGACGTTCTCACCCGACGACGAGCCGAGCGGCCGGGGAGAGGTGGCGGTCGTCACCGACGCGTGCTGGCGCACCCGATTCGGATCCGATCCCGCGGCCGTCGGCCGGCTGGTCGCCATCGACGGCGTCGCGCGGACCATCGTCGGCGTCCTGCCGCGCAACTTCAGGCTGCCGACCGAGCGCCTGTCGTCGGTGGCCGAGATTTTCGTCCCCATCCACATGGACGTCAGCCGAGTGGGATGGGAAGGCGATCACAACGACGAAGCGATCGGCCGGCTGCGCCCCGGCGTCACACCCGAGCAGGCGCGCGCCGAGCTCGACGTCCTTCAGCGTCAGGTGGGCGACATCGCCACCAGGGAAGCGCACGAACCGGTGACGCTGGCGACCATGGTGTCGCCGCTCGCGGAGACCATCACCGGCAAATCGCGTCAGGGGTTGCTGCTCCTGCTCGGCGCCGTCGGCGCGGTCCTGCTGATTGCCTGCTCGAACCTCGCGAATCTGTCGCTGACGCGGTCGGTCATACGTTCGCGCGACACGGCGCTCCGCTCGGCACTCGGCGCGAGTCGTGGACGGCTGCTGTGGCGGACGCTGCTCGAGCCGATCGTGCTCTCGTCGGCCGGCGGCACGATCGGTCTCGCCGTCGCATGGGCGGCGCTGCGCATCTTCGTCAGGACGGCGCCGATCGACCTGCCTCGCGTCGACGAAGTTGTCATCGACGGCGCCGTTCTGGCGTTTGCCGCCGGCGTGTCGTTCGCGGCGGCGGCGCTGGTCGCGCTGCTGCCGGTGTGGCGCACCGCGCGCACCGTCGAGTCGACGCTGCGGGCGGGCGCCGCGTCGACGACCGCCGATCGCGGCGGCATGCGGACGCGCAGCGGACTGCTGGCGCTCCAGATGGCGCTGTCGCTGACGCTGCTGGTCGTCACCACGCTGATTGGCGCGAGCTTCGCGCGCGTGATGTCCGTCGAGCGCGGATTCGTTCCCGATCGCGTTCTGCTCCTGCCCG
>DASQHH010000373.1:0-2288 GCA_035632195.1 Vicinamibacterales bacterium | reverse complement strand
GCCCGCTCGAGCGGCATCCCGTCGCGCACGCGCAGTTCGATGAAGTCGACGAGGATGATCGAGTTGCGGACGACGATGCCGGCGCCCGCGATGAACCCGATCATCGATGTGGCGGTGAAGAACGCGCCGAGCATTGCGTGTGCCGGCAGGATGCCGACCAGCGAGAACGGAATGGCGAGCATGATCGTCAACGGCGTGACGAACGACTGGAACCAGCCGACGACCAGGATGTAGATGAGCACCAGCACTGCGGCGAACGCGATCCCGAGATCGCGGAACACTTCGTACGTGATGTGCCATTCGCCGTCCCATTTCACCGCGGGTCGCGTGCTGTCGAACGGCTGCCGCGTGTTGAAGATTTCGAGGCCGTACCCTTCGGGAAATCGAACGCCGGACAGCGCGCGATTCAGCTGAAGAATCGCGTACACGGGACTCTCCGCCTGGCCGGCCACGTCGCCGGTCACGTAGGTGACCGGCTGCAGATTCTTGTGATAGACGCTTTGAGACTCGCGGTCCATCACCGCGCGCGTCATTTCTCCGACCGCGACCCGGCGCGGGCCGATCCGGATCGACCGCGCGGCGTCGATCGAACCGCGTTCGCGCTGCGGCAGGCGCAGGACGATCGGCACCGGCTCGCGCGCGTCGGCGTCGTGGAGCAGCCCCGCGGGCGTGCCTTCGGCGGCCATCTGAATGGTGGACGCGACCTCGGCGCTCGACACTCCGGCTTCGGCGGCCTTGTCCTCGTCCACCGCGAGCTGCCACTTCGGCTGCGGTGCCTCCACGTACCAATCGACATCGACCACTCCGGCAGTGCGTTCGAAAGTGGATCGCACGGTGCGCGCGAGCTCGAGGCGACGCTCGGGGTCGGGACCGTACACTTCCGCGACCAGCGTCTGCAGCACCGGCGGCCCCGGCGGCACTTCGACGACCTGAATGCGCGCCCCGAGCCTGGCGGCGACCGGATCCAGACGCGTGCGGAGGCGCTTGGCGATGGCATGGCTCTGCTCGCGCCGTTGGTCCTTCGGAACGAGCATCACCTGCAGGTCGGCCAGATTCGGCTGGCGGCGCAGGAAGTAGTGCCGCACGAGTCCGTTGAACGTGTACGGCGATGCCGCGCCCGCGTAGCTCTGGACGCTCGTAACCGCATCGTCGCGCAACGCATCGTCAGCAAGCGCCGCGGCGACGCCGGCCGTGCGCTCGAGCGACGCCTCTTCGGGCATGTGCACGATCACCTGCAGCTCGCTCTTGTTGTCGAACGGCAGCATCTTCACCGTCACGAGGCCGAGCGGCACGAGGGCTGCCGCGGCCATCAGCAGCAGCGCGACGCTGGCGAGGAAAGCCGTCCGGGTCCGCCGTCGCGCGATCAGCGGCATCATGACCCGGCGGTACATCTTCGTCAGAAGATCTTCGGATTCGTGCCCATGGCCGCCGGTCTTCCGCAGCAGGCGGACGGCGGCCCACGGGGTCACCGTGAAAGCGACGATCAGGGAGAACACCATCGCCGCGGACGCGCCGACGGGAATCGGCCGCATGTACGGGCCCATCAGGCCCCCGACGAATGCCATCGGCAGAATCGCCGCGATGACCGTCAGCGTGGCGAGGATGGTCGGGTTGCCGACTTCATCGACGGCGCGGACCGCGACCGTTTCCGACACGCGTCCGTCGTGCGACAGCCGCGCGTGCCGAACGATGTTCTCGACGACGACGATCGCGTCATCGACGAGAATGCCGATGGAAAAGATCAACGCGAACAGCGTGATGCGATTGAGCGTGTAGCCGTACAGGAAGAACACGAACAGCGTCAGCGCGAGCGTGACGGGAATCGCCGTGAGCACGACCGCAGATTCGCGGCGTCCGAGCGCGAGCCAGATCAGCGCGGATACCGAGATGACGGCGAGGAACATGTGCCAGAGCAGCTCGTTGGACTTCTGGGCCGCGGTCTCGCCGTAGTTGCGCGTGACGGTGACCTGGAGGTCGGCCGGCAGCAGGTAGCCGCGCACGCTTTCGACCTTGCGCTCGATCGTCCGCGTCAGCTCTATGGCGTTGGTACCCTTGCGCTTGGCGATCGACAGCGTCACGGCTGCGTGCGCGTCGCCCGCCTTCGGAAACTGCATGACGTAGTCGTCGGGCATCCCGCCGTCGACGGCGACCGAGGCGAGGTCGGCCACGCGGACGGGCGCGCCGGTGCGGGTGTCGACGACGACGTCCCTGACGGCGTCCAGTGTCGACAGCCATTGTCCCGCCTCGACCGGCGTCGCACGATTGGCGCCGACGATTCCGCCGGACGT
>DASQHH010000372.1:0-4294 GCA_035632195.1 Vicinamibacterales bacterium | reverse complement strand
CCGACGAGCAGCCGGCTGGCGAAGATGCGCGACGCGAGCGAATCGGACCGGATCTCGTCGAGCGTCTTCACCTTCTCGACCGAGACGGTCGGATTGACCGCCCGCAGCTCGCTCCGCACCGCCGCCACGACGGCACGCGGATCCGCGGCCGTCCGGACGACGAGGTCCTTCGAGAAGGCCGACGCCTGCCAGAGCGAGAGATAAATCTCCGGCACCGGCACGTGCGTCAGATCGGCCGTGCGCGCGTTCGCGACGACGCCGACGATTTCCGTCGCGGGCTGCTCGCGCGGTCCGGTCCAGAAATGTTTGCCGACCGCGTGCGCGCCGGGGAAGTACTTGTCCGCGAATGCGCGGTTGACGATCGCCGCTGCCGGCGCCTTCGGCTTGTCCGTGTCGCGGAAGTCGCGCCCCTCGAGGATCGGAATGCCCATCAGGTCGAAATATCCGGGCGTGACGGATCGCAGCGACTGCGCGAACCGATCGCCCGGCTTCGTCACGGGATGATCCTCGATCTCGAGCGTCGACGGCCAGTCGTTGCCCGTCAGCGGCGTGCCCCACACGAACGCCGCCTTCTGGACGCCGGGGATCGCACCGACACGCTCGAGCGCGCGGTGATGGAAGTCCGACCAGTCCCCCTGCACCGACGTCACCGTCATCGTCAGGATGCGATCCATCGCGTAGCCGCTCTGGACGTTCGCCACGTTCTGCAGCGTCCGCACGAGCAGGCCCGCTCCGACGAGCAGCGCGAGCGTCAGCGCGGTCTGGATCATCGTCACTGCCTGCAGCGTGCGGCGCTCGCTGCGACTGGCGCTGGTGCGCGCACCCGCTGTCCGGAGCGCGTCGATTGGATCGCGCTTGGACGCGCGCAGCGCGGGCACCAGTCCAGCCACGAGCGCGGCCGCGAGGGCCGCGGCGAAGCCGAAGGCGAGCAGCGGCCATCCCGTCGTGACAGCGTCGAGCCGCGGAATCGCGTGGCCGCCGATCGCTTTGAACAGACGCACGATCGCGAAGGCCAGACCGATGCCGGCGACACCTCCGGCGAGAGCGACGGCGACGCTCTCGACCGCCGCCTGACGGAATAGCGCCGTTCGTCCGCTGCCGAGCGCGCTACGGACGGCGTACTCCTGCTGCCGCTGCAGTCCGCGGACGAGCAGCTGCGCCGCGGTGTTGCCGCACGCGATCAGCAGCACGAGCGCCGCGGCGCCGAAGAGCGGCAGCAGCACGCGGCGGCCGTCCTTGTTCATCTCGTCGATCATCGGCAGCACGCGCGGCGAAAACGCCTCGAGGTCCTTGTCGCCGGCCGCGACCGCCGCGTTCAGCAGCGACAACTCGGCCTGCCCGCGCTCCATCGTCACGCCGGGCTTCAGCCGCGCGACGAGGTCCCAGCGCGACTGCTTCAGCCTCTGCGGATTCGGCGCGCCCGGCATCCAGAAGTCCACCGTCGCGTTGACGTTGTAATTCGGCTCCTGCGATGCCCCCGGCGACGGAAGGAAGCGCACGGCGTGCGGCATCACGCCGACGACGGTTGGCGGCGTCTGGTAGCGGCTCATGCGGACCTGCTTGCCGACGATGTCCGGATCGGCGTTGAAGCGCCGCTGCCAGGAGTCGTAGCCGAGGATGATGACGCTCGTCCCCGGCTTCGCATCGTCCGCGTTGAACGCGCGGCCGATGAGCGGCTGCAGGCCGGTGACGCGGAAGTAGTCGGGGGTGACGTACATTCCCGACATCGACGTGCTGCCGGCGTCGTCGATCAGAAAGTTGAACGTCCAGCCGTACGCGGCGATGCCGTCGAACGCCGTCGTTTTCTTCTGCCAGTCCATCCACTGAATCGCGGGCGTTTCTTCGAGGCTCTCGGCGCCGCTGCTGTCGATCCGGACCGACGACACGAGCACGAGCCGTTCGGGGTCTTTATAGGGCGGTGGAGTCAGCAGCACGCCCTGGACAAGGCTGAAGACCGCGGCGGTGGCGCCGATGCCGAGCGCGAGCGTCAGCGCGGCAACAACGGTGAAACCGGGACGCTTGCGGAGCGTGCGAAACGCGAAACGGATGTCGTGAAGCATTCGGCCTCCCGCGAGGGCGTCAGTTTAGACGGTCAAGCGCCGCAGCAGGTTGGGCGGAAACGCGTGGGAGCTCTGTCCCCGCGTGGGAGCTCTGTCCCCGCGCGAGAGCTCTGTCCCCTGCGCAGGAGCTCTGTCCCCAGCACCCTGGAGTTGTACGATAAGGCCATGGCGACGACAGCGACAGCCTTTGCGGACGGCCACGGTCTTGCCCACGCGCGGGCTGAGTCATCCGCGGCGCACTGGTCGATCTATGCCGTCCTCTTCGCGTCGACGAGCGTGATTCTGGGCGTCATGTGGGACATCTCGTGGCACCGCACCATCGGCCGCGACACCTTCTGGACCCCGGCGCACATCGGCATCTATCTCGGTGGCGTCGTCGCCGGACTGACCTCCGGCGTCCTTGCGCTGAAGACGACGTTTGCCGGCACCGGAGTGGAGCGGGGGACCGCCGTGCGCTTCTGGGGTTTCCGCGCGCCGCTGGGCGCGTGGGTCTGCATCTGGGGCGCGTTCGCCATGCTGACGTCCGCGCCGTTCGACGACTGGTGGCACAACGCCTACGGACTGGACGTCAAGATCATCAGCCCGCCGCACATGCTGCTCGCCGCCGGCATCGCCGCCATTCAGACCGGCGCCATGTTGATGGCGCTCGCCTGGCAGAACCGCGCTGAGCAGACGCGCGAGCGGCGCCTCCTCGGCTGGCTCTATCTCTACGGCGCCGGACTGCTCGTGCTGCTCGCGGCGACGGTGGCGACCGAGCACACGCAGCGCTGGGACATGCACACCGCGCACTTCTATCAGGTGAGCGCCGGCGTGTTCCTGTTCTTCATCGTCAGCGCGGCCCGCGCGTCCGTCGCACGTTGGCCGGCGACGACGATCGCTCTCGTGTACACGGCGATGACGATCTTCATGCTGCTGCTCCTGCCGCAGTTCGAGGCTCACCCGCTGCTTGGGCCGATTTACGTGCAGATCGATCGCTTCATGCCGCCCGACTTTCCGCTGCTGCTCATCGTCCCCGCGATCGCAATCGATCTTGTGATGAAGCGTCGTTTCAATGACTGGGCGCTTGCAGCCGTTCTGTCCATCGTCTTCATCGCCGTGTTCGCCGCCGTCCAGTATCCGTTCGCCGATTTCCTGGTGTCGCCGGGGGCGCGCAATTTCTTCTTCGCCAGCAACCGGATGCCGTACAGCGCGCCGCCCGTCCTGCAGCAGCGCTGGTATCAGATCGCGCCGCATGACAATCTCGTCGCCGGCCTGTCGATTGCCGCGCTCGTCGGCTACGCGTCCGCGCGCTGCGGACTGTGGTGGGGGAACTGGATGGCGCGCGTCCAGCGATGAATCGCTCGTGCGAACACTCGGCTCAAGCCTCGCGCTCCGATCTCACCGCCTCCCGGAGCGAAAGCCTTCAGGCGAGCGCCGTCATCCTTCTGGCAATTCTCTCGATGGCGCATGTCGGCAGCCCGGACACCTTTTTCGGCGGCAAGGCTGGACCGTACGACGTGCGGGTCAGCGTCCGGCTGCCCGGGGTAATTCCCGGACGCGCACAGGTCACGGTCCGCGTTGAAGGCGTCACCACTCCTGGAACACACCGTGTAACAGTTCGCGCCGGGCAGTGGAACGTCGGACTGAAAGGTGCGCCGCCGCCCGAAGCCGCAGCGCCGGTCCCCGGCGATCCCGCGCTCTTCGCGTCCGAGCTCTGGTTCATGACTGCTTCGTCGTACCAGCTCGCGGTCGACGTCGATGGACCGCAGGGCAAGGGCGACGTCGTCATTCCCGTGCTCGCGCTCGCGACGGCGGAGCGGCCGATGCCGAAGTGGCTCGGCGGCGTGCTCGCCGGACTCGGAGTCTTCCTGACCGCGGGTCTGCTGACGATCATCGGCGCCGCCGTCCGCGAAAGCGGCCTCGCGCCGGGCGTCGAGCCGGATCGGAAGCGCCGCATCCGCGCGCGGATGGGGATTGCCGTCACCGCTGTCCTCGCCGCGCTCGCGCTGTGGGGCGGAGACGTCTGGTGGAACGCGGAGGCGTCGGCCTACAGCCGATTCATCATTTATCGTCCGTTCAACGCAACGACGTCTCTTGCAGGCGACACGCTGACGTTGAGTATTCGCGACCCGCGCTGGACCGGCACACCGAACGCACTGAGCACCTACAACGCTCTGACGCCGGACCATGGCAAGCTGATGCACCTGTTCCTTGTTGACAAGGAGATGGTCGCGTTCGCGCATCTGCATCCGGTC
>DASQHH010000371.1:0-4287 GCA_035632195.1 Vicinamibacterales bacterium | reverse complement strand
GGTATACGCGGTGGTCGTGCACTCGTACGTCGTGACGACGATCGCCACGGTTGTCAAGCTTTCGATCGGGTACGGGAAGGGGACGATGTCCGGGCTGACGAACCTGGCCCTCTTCGCGCCGTTTCTCGATGACAACTCGATGCCGGCTCACTTCCTCGGCGCAATCGATCTGTTCTGGATCTGGTGGATCGTCAGCCTCTCGATTGGCATGGGAGTGGTCTACAAACGGCGCACGGGGCCCATCGCCACGACGCTGCTGGGCATCTACGTCGCCGGCGCGCTCGTTTACGCGCTGGTGCGCGCGGCTATCGCAGGAGCATAAATGTCTCGGAAGAATATCCTCATCGTCCTGGCCTTCGTGGTCGGCGGCGCCGCCGTCGTGGGCGCCAACTTCTACTTCAAGAAGGACAAGGGACTCTCGGTCACGACGGAAGCGATCAAAACGCGGGACCTCGAGGCGATCGTGTCGGCCTCCGGCAAGATCCAGCCGAAGCGGCTGGTCAACATCAGCGCCGACACGCCCGGACGTGTCGTCAACCTGGCGGTCAACGAGGGCGACCGCGTCCACGTCGGCCAGTTCCTGCTGCAGATCGACCCCAAGTCTCTGAAGACGCGCGTCGACAGCGGAACCGCCTCGATGCAGGTTCAGCAGGAATCGCTGGATCAGATGCGGCAGTCGATTCAGACGGCGAAGGTGCAGCTGCAACTGGCGCAGCAGAATCTTGCGCGGCAGCAGGATCTCTGGAAACAGCAGCTGACCACGAAGGAATCCCTCGACAAGGCGGTCAACGACCTGCAGGCGGCCGAGTCGAGCGTCCAGGAGCGCGAGAAGCTCATCAAACCGCAGGAGAGCCGGATCGCGATGGAGCGCGCATCGCTCGAGAGCGCGCAGTACGACCTCAGCAAGGTCCGCATCGAGTCGCCGATCGACGGCATCGTAACCAAGCGGAACATCCAGGAGGGCGAGACGGCCGTCGTCGGGACGATGAACAACGCCGGCACCGTGCTGCTGACGCTTGCCGACATGGCGGTGATCCAGGCCGAAGTCGAGGTCGACGAAACCAACGTGCCGAGCGTCCGGATCGGTCAGCAGGCGAAGGTCACTATCGACGCGATTCCGGATAAGTCGTTCCGTGGCCACGTGACGGAAATCGGCAACAGTCCGATAGCCGCGGCGACCGGCGCGGCAGGGACGCAGGCGACGAACTTCAAGGTCGTGGTCGTGCTCGACGACGCAGTGCCGGATATGCGCCCCGGCTTCACGTGCACGGCTGACATCACGACCGCGACGCGGACGGCGGTCACGTCCGCGCCCATTCCGGCGGTCGCCGTCCGCGAGCTCGTGTACGACAGCAACGGCAACGTCGTCCACCAGCCGAAGGTGGATCGCCGTCGACGGCCGTCGGTCGAGCCGTCGGTGTCCGCCGAGGAACTGCAGCCGGGACAGACGCGGAAGGAAACGGAAGGCGTCTTCGTCGTGAAGGACGGCAAAGCCGAGTTCCATCCAATCAAGCTCGGCATCGCCGGTGACAAGTACTTCGAGGTCCTTTCGGGCGTCCAGGCCGGCGAGCAGGTGATCACGGGGCCGTACAACTCGGTTCGCGGGATGGCCGACGGCGATCTCGTGAAGGTCGACAACAGCAAGAAGAAATGAACAAGTTTCTGGACTCGGCCCGGATAGCCCTCGACGCCATCTGGGGCGCCAAGCTGCGGTCGTTCATGACCGTGCTCGGCAACATCGTCGCGGTGACCTCAATTATCGCGGTGGTGTCGCTGATCCAGGGGCTGAACGCCTCGGTGAAGCAGGCAATCCTGAACCAGGCCGGCGCCGACTCGTTCAGCGTGCAGCAATTCCCGATCACGCGGAGCGATGAGGAATTCGAAAAGGTGCGCGGCAACCCGCGCATCACCGTCCTGGACGCGCGCGCGGTCCGGCGCTACAGCCCGCTGGCGAGCGCCGTGATGCTCGACGCGAGCGCGTCCGGCCGCATCACGTACCGCGACAAGTCGATCGACAGCACGAGGGTGCAGGGCGTGACCGGAGAGTTCGGCAGCTTCTCCCTGTTCGACGCGGAGCGCGGCCGCCTGATGAGTCCGATCGAGGTGGACACGGGCCGGCCGGTCGTCGTGCTCGGCTGGAAAACCGCCGACCGGCTGTTCGGCGACGCGATCGATCCGATCGACCGCGTGATTCAGATCGAAGGCCACCACTATCAGGTCGTGGGAGTGAGCTCGAAGAAGGGATCGAACCTCGGTCAGTCGCAGGACGAATTTGCCATCGTCCCGCTCAGCCAGTTCCAGATGCTGTTCGGATCGCGGCGGCAACTCGAGATGACGGTCAAACCGCACGACGCGGCGGACATCCCCGAGGCGATCGACGAGGCGACGATCGCGCTGCGCACCGCGCGCCGGCTCAAGCCGAAACAGACGGACAATTTCGGCATCTTCACGTCCGACACGATCCTCGACATCTACCACTCGGCGACCAACGGCATCTTTGCCGTCCTCGTCGGCGTCGTCGGCCTCTCGCTCGTCGTCGGCGGCATCGTGATCATGAACATCATGCTCATGGTGGTCACGGAACGGACACGCGAGATCGGCCTGCGCAAGGCGCTCGGGGCGCGGCGATCGGACATCATGTCGCAGATCCTCACCGAGTCCGTCGTGCTGTCGATGTTCGGCGGCGTCGTCGGGACGATCTCCGGAGGGCTCATCGCCACATTGATCTCGGCGTTCACACCGATTCCCGCGTCGGTCGAGCTCTGGTCGGTCGCGCTCGGCATCACCATCACGGCGCTCGTCGGGTTGTTCTTCGGGATGTATCCCGCGATGCGCGCAGCGCGCCTCGATCCGATCGAAGCGCTGCGGAGGGAATGATGGCGCTGCGGGCTGCGCTCTTCTGGGAAGTCGTCGTCATGGCCGCGGACACGGTGCGCACCAACAAGATGCGCTCTTTCCTGACCGTCCTCGGCGTCGTCATCGGGATCACGTCGATCGTCGGCATGACGGCGCTCATCCGCGGATTCGATCAGTCGCTGCGCGATCTCATCGCGCAGTCGGGCCCCGACATCGTCTACCTGCAGCGGTTCGGCGTGAGCAGCTTCGCGAACGGCACCGAGCTGCGCGACCTAATCAAGCGGCCCGACCTCACCGTCTCCGACGCCCGTGCGCTCGAACAGCAGACATCAACGCTGCAGTACGTCGATCTGGAGCTCGGCGCGGGGCCCGGTCCGGTCACGCAGCGCAAGATCTTCTATCGCGAGCTCAAGACCAAGAACCTCATCGTGTTCGGCACCGGCGAGAACTTCGCCGAAGGCACGCGGATTCCGATAATCCTCGGACGGTTCTTCAGCGGCACCGATGTTCAATATCGGAAGAACGTGTGCGTCCTCGGCAACACGGCGTACAAGCTGCTGTTCGAACCGTCGGGCACCGATCCCCTCGGCAAGTTCGTCCGCGTGGGTACCGAGCGGTTCGAGGTCGTCGGCGTGTTCGGGCCCCGCCCGTCGCCCGGCGGCTTCAACCTGAACCAGGATGACTTCGTCGTCGTGCCCTACACGGCGTACTCACGCGTGTTCGGGCTGAGGGTCGGAAGGTTCGGCCGCGGCAACGTGAGCAGCACGATCACCAACATCATGATCTCGGTCCTCCCGCGCGAGGGAGTCACACGGGACGCCGCGATGGCCGACGTCGAGCGCGTCATGCGCATCCGGCACGGGCTCAAACTCGATCAGCCGGACGACTTCGATTTGAGCACGCAGGACTCGTTCCTCAAGCTGTGGGACTCGATCAGCCAGGGCACCTTCTTCGCGCTGATCGTCATCTCCTCGATCGCGCTGATGGTGGGCGGCATCGGCGTCATGGCGATCATGTCAATCTCGGTCACCGAGCGCACGCGCGAGATCGGCGTCCGCAAGGCGCTCGGTGCGCGCCGCGCGGAGATCCTGTTTCAGTTCCTGATGGAAGCCGCGTTCCTGACCTCGTGCGGCGGCATCATCGGCATCGGGCTCGGCGCCGGCATCGGCTGGGCCGTCCACATGGTCTCGGGATTCCCGATCTCCCTGCCGTGGTGGTCGTTTGCGATCGGCCTCGGCTTCTCCGCCTCGGTCGGCATCTTCTTCGGTATGTATCCCGCGTTCAAGGCATCGCGGCTCGATCCCATCGAAGCTCTGCGCTACGAATAGTCCATGGCCGCGGCCGTCTGGCTCGTCGCCGCCGTTCTCGTGATCGCCATCGTCTGGAAGCGCCGCACGCAGGCGCGCCGCGGCGCAATCGGCTCCGCGGCCA
>DASQHH010000370.1:0-1635 GCA_035632195.1 Vicinamibacterales bacterium | reverse complement strand
TCGAGGTACAGCATCGACGCCACGGCATCGACCCGGAGGCCGTCGACGTGGTATTCGTCGAGCCAGAAGAGCGCGCTCGACACGAGGAAGCTGCGTACCTCGTTCCGCCCGTAGTTGAAGATGAGCGTGCCCCAGTCCTGGTGCTCGCCCTGGCGCGGATCCGCGTGCTCGTAGAGCGCGGTTCCGTCGAAATGCGCCAGGCCGTGGTCGTCCTTTGGAAAGTGTCCCGGCACCCAGTCGAGGATGACGCCGATGCCCTCCTGGTGGCAGCGATCGACGAACAGCTTGAAGTCCTCCGGCGGCCCGAAGCGCGACGTGGGCGCGAAGAACCCGAGCACCTGGTAGCCCCACGAGCCGGAGAAGGGGTGCTCCATCACCGGCAGCAGTTCGATGTGCGTGAAGCCGAGATCCTTCACGTACGGCACGAGCCGGTCCGCCATCTCACGGTACGTGAGCGAGCGATTGTGGTCCTCGGGCACGCGCGCCCACGAACCGAGGTGGACCTCGTAGATCGACATCGCGCGGTCCATCCACCGGTTGAACGACGCGCGCGACGCCATCCACGCGCCGTCGCGCCACTGGTATCCGGAAATGTCACGCACGATTGACGCCGACAGCGGCGGCACCTCGAAGGCGACGCCGAACGGGTCCGTCTTCTTCAGGATGTCGCCGTGCCGCGTGCGGATCTCGAACTTGTAGCGCTCGCCGTCCGGAAGATCCGGCAGGAAGATTTCCCAGATGCCCGCCGGCCCGAGCAGCCGCATCGGGTGGACGCGGCCGTCCCAGCCGTTGAAATCGCCGATGACGCTGACGCGATCGGCGTTCGGCGCCCAGACCGCGAAATGCACGCCGACGGTGGAACCGACGTGAATGCGATGCGCACCGAGCTTCTCGAACGCGCGCAGCTGCGTCCCCTCACCGAGCAGGTGCAGATCGAAGTCGCTCAGGACGCGGCCGTAGCGATAGGGATCGTCGACCTCGAGCACATCATCGGAGAAGGCGATGCGCAGACGATAGTCGGGAAAACCGTCGTTCGCGGTTCGTCGTTCGCCGTTCGTCGACAGCCGCGCTTCGAACAGTCCGCGTGGATCGATGCGCGTCATCGGAACAATCTGCCCCGAGGGGGCGACGCGGACGGCGATCGACGTCGCCGCCGGCTGGAACGCGCGCACGACGGCGTCGCCGCCTTCGCTGTGAATGCCGAGCACGGCGAACGGATCGCGGTTGCGTCCCTCGACGAGCGACTCGAACCGCGTCTCCAGGTCGACTGCCATCCTGACGATCTTATCGTCTTATTCGATGACGGCCTTCTTGATGTAGTCCAGCTTCGGGAAGGTCTTCTTGAGGTATGTGTTGCCTTCGGCGGAGATGCGGCTCTGTTCGGGACCGGAACCGCGCGGCGAACCCTCGCCGTATCCGCTGTACAGGCTGTCCACGGCGTCGAGGCCGGAGACGATCTCGCCGAACGGCGCGAGCCCCTGGCGGTCGAACAGCCGGCTGTTCTCAGACAGGTTGATGAAGAACTGCGTGGACCGCGAGTTCGGTCCGGCGGACGCGAACGTCACGGTCCCCCGCTTATTGCTCTCCTTCCGCGCATCGTCGGGGATGACGGCGGCGATCCAGGCGGACTGGATC
>DASQHH010000369.1:0-5412 GCA_035632195.1 Vicinamibacterales bacterium | reverse complement strand
CGAGCGCGTGATGATCATGGCGCCCGGCGACGCCATTTCGGCCGCCGACCTGGGTTTCCTCGATCCGACCGGGTTGACGCGGCCGGTCGGAGAAGCGTCGCCGGCGGAACGGCTGACGCTCCACGAGGCGCGCGACCGCTTCGAGCGCGAGCTGATTCTGCGCACGCTCGCGGAACAGCAGAACAACATGTCGCGAACGGCCGAAGTCCTCGGCGTCGAGCGCAGCAACCTCTATAGAAAGATGAAAGCGTTCGGCATTGCGCCGTCGCGAAAAGGGGAAGAAGAAGCGGAGACCGTGTAGATGTAGCGACTACTACCGACTACGGATTCCGCAGTCTGTTCTCCAACACCTGTTCCGGTTTGAATCCCTCGAGCTGCAGGTAATACTCCGCGGCCGCGTTCAACGCCGCGGACGGCACCAGTCCCACGATTTCGCTTTCGAGCACCGACACGCCGTACCGCGCGGCCTCGCGCTTGACGACTTCGAACACGCGGAAAATCGGCGTCTTCTCGTAGTTCGTCAGGTTCATCGACACTTGCACGATGCCGCGGTCCAGTTTGAATCCCGAGGCTTTGACGTACCGGAAACCGCCGCTGCTGTGCCGGATGCCTGCCGCGATCTTCCTGGCGACGTCGAGGCGATCGGTGGCGAGGTTGATGTTGTAGGCGATGAGCGCCATCCGCGCGCCCACGACCGTTGCGCCCGCGGACGCGTGCGGAGCCGACGGACCGAAGTCCGGCTTCCAGTCGGCGGACGCCATTTTCGCCGGCAGCCCCTCGAACTCGCCTCGGCGGATGTCCTCGAGGTTCTTCCGCGCCGGATTGCTGGACGCCTCCTCGTAGAGGTAGACGGGGATCTTGAAACGATCGGCGATCGCGGCGCCTACGTTCTTAGCCAGCTCGACGCAGTCGGCCATCGTCGCGCCCTCGATCGGCACGAACGGCACGACGTCGACGGCACCCATCCGGGGGTGTTCGCCCTTGTGGGTCCGGAGATCGATGACGGCGGCGGCGCCTTGGACCAGCGCCAGCACGGCGGTTTCCATCGCAGCGGCGTCGCCGGCCATCGTGAACACCGTCCGGTTGTGCGAGGCGTCGGACTGGATGTCCAGCAGGCGGGCGCCGGGCACCGCACGGATTGCGTCCGCCAGCGCGGTGATGACGTCGGGCCGGCGGCCTTCGCTGACGTTGGGAATGCACTCGATGACGGGCATCTTGTACTTGTCGGTGTGGGATTGTATAATCGCCCGCGGAAATGTCCGAATCGTCCCGCAGCGACTCGGCTCCCGCGCACGATTCCGAGCAATCGGCCGCGGCGCACGATCGCGATGCGAAGATCGAACAGCTCCTGCTCGTCGGCCTGGATCATTACTTCGCCACTCAGTACCAGGAAGCCATCAACGTCTGGACGCGCGCGCTGTTTCTGGATCGCAGCCACCCGCGCGCCCGCGCGTATATCGAACGGGCGCGCAGCGCGATGGCCGAGCGGCAGCGCCAATCCGAAGAGCTGCTGCACCACGGTGTCGACGCCTTCCACCGCGGCGAGGGAGAAGAGGCGCGCCGGCTGCTGCAGGCCGCCATCGATGGCGGCGCGCCGTCGGACGAAGCCCTTGCCGTCCTGGAGCGGTTGAATCGCTTTGAAGCGACGTCGAATTCCCCGGGTTCGCCGGCCGCGTTGCGCAGGGACCGATCGGTGCTGAATCCCGCGGCCGCTCCGGCCGCCAGCGGCGCATCGGCCGGCCGGACGATCGCGATGCTCGGCATTGCCGCAGCCATCGTCGCCGCGGGCGGATACGCCGCCGTCTCGGCGGTCTCCACCGGGACCATCGACTGGCAGGGCTGGCTGCCGTTCGAATCGTCGGTGTCCGGTCCGTCCGCCGCGACGATCGCCCCGGCCGTCCAGACGACGCTCGCGCTGCCGAAGCGGGGGGAAGTGTCATTGGCTCGCGCGCGCCAGCTGGCAGCCGGCGGCCACCTGCGGGAAGCGCTGGCGGCGCTCGACGGCGTGCGGCCGACCGACCCGCAGCAGGGCGACGCCGACCGCCTGCGCGCGGACATCCAGCGACAGATGCTCGCGCTGGCGCCGCCGCCGGCCGAGAGAACGGATCCAGGCCGCCGATGAAATGTCCCAAGTGCGGCTACCTCGGATTCGAGGACGTCGCTCGGTGCCGCAACTGTGGATACGATTTTTCGTTCGCCACGCCGGGACCTGACGAAGGGGAGTGGGCCAGACAGCAGCAGCCGCCGTCGCCGGACGCCGATCTGGCCATCCGCCCGCCGGCGGTCACACCGCATCCGATTGACGACCTGGCGCTGCTCGATGCGGCGTCCGCGCGCCCGAAAGTCCAGCGATACAGCGACGCCGGCCCCGATCTCGATCGCGTGTTCGGCGGGCCTGACGCGCTGCCGCTGACGGCGGACCAGGCGCCGATGATTACGAAGCCGTCACCGCCGCGGCCGCCGCTGGCGGTACGGCGATCGACGCCCGAGGTGCCGCGCCTGCGCGCCGAACCGCGCCTCCCGTCGCTTGATCTCGAATCCGATCCGCCGGCAGCGCCCGGCCTGATGCAGTCGAGCGAGTACGCGCGCGAAGCGCAGCTCGCCTCGGGCATCGAACAGGGAAACGGCGAGAGCGCCGACGTCGGCGCCCGCGTGCTCGCCGCTGCGATCGATCTGATCGTCCTTGGCGCGATTGACGCCGTGGTCCTGTACTTCACACTTCAGATCTGCGGCGTCACGCTCAGCGACTGGAACCTCGTGCCGAAGGCGCCGCTCGCCCTGTTCCTGCTCGTCCAGAACATCGGCTATCTCGTGGCGTTCACTGCCGGAGGGCAGACGCTCGGCAAGATGGCCGCCGGCATCCGCGTCGTGCCGGCGGACGGCGAGGAGGCACTCGACTTCGGCCGCGCCAGCGTCCGCACTCTTCTGTGGATCGTGCTCGCCGTGCCCGCAGGCCTCGGATTCCTGACCGCGGTCGTCAGCCGCGATCACCGCGGCCTCCACGATCGCCTCGCCGGTACCCGCGTCGTTCGATGAAGCGTGTTGCGATCGCGATAGCGACTTCGCTCGGAGTCGGCTACATTCCCGTTGCGCCCGGAACGTTCGGATCGGCCGCCGGTCTGCTCCTGTGGGCCGTGCTGCCGTCCTCTGCCGTCGTCCAATCTGTCGCGATCGTCGTTCTGTTCGCCGCCGGGTCGTGGAGCGGCACGATCGCGGAGCGCCACTTCGGCCGAACGGATCCGGGACAGGTCGTCATCGACGAGGTCATGGGCATGCTCATCACCCTGTTCCTGGTCCCCGTCAACGGGATCGGGGCAGTTGTCGCGTTTCTTCTCTTCCGCGCAGCCGACATCGTCAAGCCGTACCCGGCGAATCGCCTGGAGCGCCTCCACGGCGGCCTGGGCGTGATGGCTGACGACGGCATGGCGGCGGTCTACGCAAACCTCGCGCTCCGGCTCGGCGTCTGGCTGACCGGCCACCGTCTTCTGGCGTAAATTGACGATGTGAACGCGTGCATCCTCGCCGTCGGGAGCGAGATGTTGACGCCCTTCCGCGTCGACACGAACTCCCTCCTCATCACCGAACGCCTGAACGTCATCGGCTACGACGTTCGCCTCAAAGCCGTTGTCGCCGATCACGTGGACGAGCTGGTCCGTGTGTTCGAGGGTGCCCTCGGCTGGGCCGACCTCATCATCGTCACCGGCGGACTCGGTCCGACTGAAGACGACATCACTCGCGACGCTGTCGCCCGAGTCCTGGACGCGCCGATGGCGGAAGACGAACGGATCGTCGCGAAGATCCAGGAGCGATTCGCGCGCCGCGGCATGAAGATGTCCGAGAACAACCGCCGCCAGGCAATGGTGCCGCGCGGCGCCGAGGTGCTCGAGAACGACAACGGCACCGCGCCGGGCCTCTGGCTGACGAAAGGCCGCACGTCAATCGCGCTGCTGCCGGGACCACCTCGCGAGATGACGCCGATGCTCGAGGCGACCATCCGCGACCGGCTGGCGCCGAAGGCGGCGGCCGGCGGCGGAGGTCTCTTCCGGCGCGTGCTCAAGATTACCGGCCGGCCGGAATCCGAAGTCGACGCCATTGCCGCGCCGATCTACAAGCCATGGGCGACGGCACCCGTGCCGATCGACACGACGATCCTCGCGGCGCTCGGACAGATCGAGCTGCACCTCACGGCGCGCGCTCGGGACAAAGCCGCGGCGGACGTGGCGCTCGCCGCCGCGGTCGCCCAGCTGCACGGCGCGCTCGGGTTGTCGGTTTACGGGACGGACGGCCGCCCGCTCGAGGCGGTCGTCGGCGGCATGCTGCGCGAGCGGGGGATGACGATTGCGGTCGCGGAATCGTGCAGCGGCGGCCTGCTGGCGTCGCGCCTGACGGATGTGCCCGGCAGCTCCGATTACGTCGAGCGCGGTGTGGTCTGCTACAGCAATCGGGCGAAGGTCGACCTGGGCGTCCCTGCGGATCTCATCACGCAGCACGGCGCCGTCAGCGAGCCGGTCGCGCGCGCCATGGCGGAACAGATTCGCGCGCAGGCGGACACCGACGTCGGCGTCGGCATCACGGGTATCGCCGGACCCGGCGGCGCGACGCCAGGCAAGCCCGTCGGCACGGTCGCGATCGCGGTCCTTGCGGGCCCGAAGGGCCCGGCCCCCGCGGAGGGCCCGGCCTGCAGCGTGCGCACGTTTCAGTTCTTCGGCGGCCGAGACATGGTGAAGTTCCAGTCCGCGCAGGCCGCGATGAACATGCTGCGGCTGATGCTGCTGAAGTCCCACACGCCCTTCTGGCCCGCGCAGAAAGGTTGACCGCCACAAGTTGCGTCTGTTCATAGCGATCGACTTGGACGAGGCGGCGCGCGCCGCGATTGCGAAGGAGCAGGAGCGGATTGCGTCGGTGATCGACCGCGAGAAAACGCTGACATGGGCGGCGCCCGGGCGCATGCACCTGACGCTCGTGTTTCTGGGCGAAGTCCCCGACGCCGCGGCGGCCGCGATCGTGGACGTTGCCGGACGGAGCATCGGCGCGGAGCCGTTCGACGCGGCGTTCGCCGGCATCGGCGTCTTCCCGCCGGACGGTTCGCGGAAGCCGCCGCGTGTGCTCTGGCTCGGCGTGACGGCCGGCGCTGAAGGGATCGCGGCGATCCGGCGCGAAACGGCCGCTCGCCTGACGGCTGTCGGCGCGCCGATCGAGGACCGGCCGTTCAATCCGCACCTGACGCTCGCGCGATGGCGCCGCTCGACATGGTCCGACCGCCGCCGCGTCGAAGCGATCGCGCACGGCGACGTCATCGCGCGCGTCATCGCGCGCATCCGGGTCGATCACACGACCCTGTACCAGAGTCGTCTGTCGTCGGCCGGACCGTCGTATACCGCGTTGGCGCGTGCTAATCTGCGCGGGCAGGCC
>DASQHH010000368.1:0-1946 GCA_035632195.1 Vicinamibacterales bacterium | reverse complement strand
GAGTGGGCGATGAAGACCCTGACGACATGGGGCCTGACGAACGCGCACCAGGAGCGCTGGAAGTTCGGCAAAGGATGGACGCTGCAGGGATTCCACGCGACGCTGCTCGAGCCCCAGGTGCAGCCGATCATCGGGTTCCCGATGGAGTGGAGCTCCGGCACGAAGGGCACGGTCACCGCGGAGGTCGTCCGCGCGCAGCTGGCGAACGACGCGGACCTGGAGCGCTTCCGCGGAAAGCTCGGCGGAAAAATCGTGTTGATGCAGCCTGCCCGCGCTGTGCGGATGCTCGAGGGCCCGATCATCCTCCGCATGGACGAGAAGTGGACCGCGGAAGCCGAGACGACGCCCATTCCGGAGCCGGGAGGCGGCCGGGCTGGACGCGGCCGGGGCGGCCAGGAGTTCCGCGATCGCCTCGAGAGATTCCTGTCGTCCGAGGGCGTCGTCGCCGTGTTCGAGCGGGGCAGCGACAGCGACATGGCCGACGGCGGCAGCACCCTGTCGTGGAAGCAGCAGCATCCGGACGGCGGGACGATTTTCCCCGCCGGGAGCGGTCCGCGCGACGAGAACGCAGGCAGGAACGTCCCGCGCGTCACGCTCGCCGTCGAGCACTACAACCGCATGATCCGCGTGCTCGACAAGAACCTGCCGGTCAGGGTCGAACTGAACATCGACGTGAAATTCCACGACGAGAACCCCGGCGGCGGCGGCTTCAATACGATTGCGGATCTGGCCGGAACCGATCCCGCGCTGTCGTCGGAGGTGGTACTGCTCGGCGCGCATTTCGACTCGCACCCGTACGCGACCGGCGCAACGGACAATGCCACCGGCAGCGCAGCGATGATGGAAGCCGTCCGGATTCTCAAAGCCATCGGCGTCCGGCCGCGGCGCACGATCCGCATCGCGCTGTGGGGCGGCGAGGAGGAAGGCCTGCTCGGCTCTCGCGCCTACGTCGCGGACCACATCGCCGACGTGACGACGATGGCGCTGAAGCCGGAGCACGCAAAGCTGGCGGCGTACTTCAACTCGGACAACGGCACCGGCCGCGTGCGCGGGGTGTGGATGCAGAGCAACCTCGCCGTCCGTCCCATCTTCGAGCAGTGGATGGCGCCGCTGAAGGACCTCGGCGTGACGATCCTGTCACCGCGGTCCGTGCAGCAGACCGACCACGTATCGTTCGACAACGCGGGCATCCCGGCGTTTCAGTTCCTGGTCGACCGCCTCGAATACAACTCGCGGACGCACCACTCGAACATCGACACGGTCGACCACATCGTCAGGGACGATCTCATTCAGCAGGCGACGGTCATCGCCGTCTTCGCGTACGACGCGGCGATGCGCGACGAAAGGCTGCCGCGCAAGGCGCTGCCGCCGCCGCAGCGCGCCGGACGCGGCTCACAACATTGACGCACGACCTCGAGCAGACGATCGCCCTGCTCTCCCGTACGCCGAAGGTGCTCGACGCACTGCTGCGCGACATGCCCGACGCGTGGACGCGGACCAATGAAGGCGACGGCACATGGAGTCCGGCCGCCGTCGTCGCGCACCTGAATCACACCGAGCGGAACAACTGGATCACGCGCGCGCGGGTGATTCTGGAATCGGGCGAGGCGCGTGTGTTCGACCCGCTCGACGGCGTAGGCGGCACGAAGGAGCTCGAGCGGCAGCCGCTGCCACAGATGCTCGACGCGTTCGCCCGGCTGCGGGCGGACAGCGTCCGTCAACTGCGCGCGCTGGAGCTGCAGCCCGCCGATCTCGACCGCCGCGGGCGGCATCCGAAGTTCGGCGTCGTCACGCTCTCCCAGTTGCTGGCCACCTGGGCCGCGCACGACCTGACCCACCTGCACCAGATCTCGCGCGTGATGGCGTACCAGTCCCGCGAGGACGTGGGCCCCTGGGTGAAGTACCTCGGCGTCCTGCACTGCACCGGCCACGGCGAAAAATGACTC
>DASQHH010000367.1:0-5494 GCA_035632195.1 Vicinamibacterales bacterium | reverse complement strand
CGACCGGACGGTCGAGCACGTTGGTGCCGTCCGCATCGTAGACGTCGATGATCCCGCGCGGCTTCACGACATCCCCACCGCCCGGAAAGATCGTGTAGGCGTCGGTGAGATCCAACGGTGTCACTTCGCCGGTGCCGAGCGACAGCGACGCGACTTCGGGCAGACCGCCGAGACCGGCGTCGCTTGCCAGGGACAGCACCGTCCGCGTGCCGACCGCCTGCTGCAGACCGGCGGCGGCGGCGTTGTTGGACTCCATCAGCGCTTCGCGCAGCGTGAGCTCGTCGACCTGCTCGCCGTGCGCGTTGCGCGGGCTCCACTCCGGATCGTCGGGCGCGTTGACGCTGCCGAGATTCTTCAGCACGCTGACCGGCGAATACCCGTGCTCGAGCGCCGCCGCGTAGACGAACGGCTTGAACGCCGATCCGGGCTGCCGTTTGCTGCGCGTTGCGCGGTTGAACGTGCTGCGGGCGTAGCTGGCGCCGCCGACCATCGCGAGAATGTCGCCGGTCGCCGGATCGATCGCGACGAGCACCGCCTCGAGGCCCGGACGTCGGAGACGGTCCAGGCCGTAGGCGACCGAGCGCTCCGCCGCCTCCTGGAGCGCCGGCACGAACGACGTGTGCACCTGCCAGTCCGGAGGATGATCGCCGCCGATCTCCGCCCGGAACTGCTGGCGCAGAAACTCCTTCGCCCACGCGGCGCGCGTGTCGTTGGGCCCCTTGAACGGATAAATGCGCGGCCGCGCCGCACGCGCGGCCTGCTCCTGCTCGGCGGTGATGAAACCCTGCGCGCGCATCTGCCCGAGCACGAGGCGGCTGCGCTCGAGGGCGCCGTCGTAGTTCGACCACGGCGAGAGCGCCGATGGCGCACGAATCAGCCCGGCGATCATCGCGGCCTCCGGCAGCGTCACCGCGCTTGCGGGCTTGCGGAACATGTGCTCCGCCATCGTGTCGACGCCGTACACGCCCGAACTCAGATACACGCGATTCAGATAGAGCTCGAGGATCTGCGCTTTCGTCAGCTGCGCCTCGATCAGCACTGAGATCGCAGCCTCTTTGGCCTTGCGCCCGTACGTCCGTACGTTTGACAGATACAGCGTCCGCGCGAGCTGCTGCGTCAGCGTGCTGCCGCCCTCGGTCCGCGCGCCGCGCTCGACGTTGCGGACGGCAGCGCGCATGAGACCGATGGGATCGACGCCCGGATGATAGTAGAAGCGGCGGTCCTCGATCGCGACGACGGCGTGCTGAAGATCGGTCGAAATGTCGGCCAGCGGGACGTCGTGGCGCTGCTCGTCGAGCCGGAACCACGGCTGGCCGTCGGCACCGTAGAACACCGTGTCGCCGATGCCGCGCGTCAGCCGATGGACGAGGACGGCGTACCGCGACAGCCACGTCGTGGACCACGCCGCGCCGATCACAAGGGCCGCGAGCAGCGAGACGGCGGCGATTTCCGTCCGGTTCCGCGGATGCAGGAGGTTCAGCGGCCCTCCTCCTCTTCAATGAGCATATGCCGCGCCTCGGCTTCTTCGACGCCCGGGCCCCCCGGACCCGAGGGCGGCCCACGGCGCTCCTCGACGACGGAATACACAAGCGCCGCCAGGAAAATCACGACGATGAGCGTCAGCGAGAACCATGTCGGGATGACGAAGCCCACGTAACCCTGCGCGTGCAGGAATTCCACGAGAAGCTTCGCACCGACCCACGAGATGATGATGAACGCGCCGTCCACGAGCGGCGGATACCGATCGACGAGCGTGAGCATCTGCCCGATGAGCAGCCGCATCATCACAATGCCGAGGAACCCCCCCGATACGACCACCCACGTCTTCGGCGACATCGCCACGCCGACGAGGATCGAGTCGATGGCGAACACGATGTCCGTCAGTTCCACTTTCACGACCGTTGCCCAGAACGCGGTCAGCCCGAGCCACGGCTGCGCCGGCGGCGGCGTCCGGCGCTCCTCGGCGGATTCCCCGCTGCCGAAGTGCTGATAAACCAGGTAGAGCAAATACGCCGAGCCGACGAGCTTCACCCAGCTGAGACGGATGAGATACACGGCGAGGAGCGTGGCTGCGCCGCGAAATGCAAAGGCGCCGAGGATGCCATATCGAAGCGCTTTCCGCTGCTGCGGCTTGGGAAGTCCGAGAACGAGCACCGCGAGGACCATCGCGTTGTCGACGCTGAGAAAGCCCTCCAGCGCGACGAGCAGCGCGATCGTGACGAAATCGGCGGGGACCAACACGTTCAGTATCGTCCACGGACCTTGACACGGCTCGTATCAATGCCTATATTTGGATCGGCGCAAGTTTTGTATCGGCGACTTCAGGATGTCCCTGGATCAGCAAGACCTCTACTTCATCAGCATGGCGGCGCGGCTGCTCGGGATGCACCCGCAGACGCTCCGGAAGTACGAACGGCTTGGCCTCGTCCAGCCGACGCGCACGATCGGCAGCATGCGCCTCTACTCGCGCGATGAGCTGGAACGGCTGCGGATCATCAAGCGGATGGTGGACGAAGCGGGGATCAACCTCGCGGGCGTGCAGCGCCTGCTATCGATCGCCGAGGTCGTTCAACGGCTGCGGCCGATGATGAAGGACGAATCGCTGACGGCGCGCGACACGCGACGGCGCGTGGCGCAGGAATTCGAAGCGCTGAGCCGCATCCTCGGCCTCGACTGACATGGACTTCAAGGACTACTACTCGACGCTCGGAGTCGCCAAGACGGCGACGGAGAAGGAAATCAAGCAGGCGTACCGGAAGCTTGCCCGCAAGCATCATCCGGACGTCAATCCGGGCGACAAGTCCGCTGAGTCGAGGTTCAAGGAGATCAACGAGGCCTACGAAGTCCTCGGCGATCCGGACAAGCGGCGCAAGTATGACCAGCTTGGCGCCAACTGGCGGGCGTACGAGCAGGCCGGCCAGGCGGGCTCACCAGGCAATCCCTTCGCCGGCAGCGGTTTCGATCCGAGCCAGTTCGGGGGATGGACCGTCAACTACGGCAGCTCCGGCGGCGGGACAGGCGGTGGGTACCGCACGATGACCGCCGACGACATGCGCGAGATGTTCGGCGACGCGAACCCGTTTTCCGACTTCTTCCAGACGTTTTTCGGCGGAGCCGGGGCGCAATCACCCGAAGATACCGGCGGCCGCCGCGCCGCGCGCGGCCGGACGGGACGCGGGCCCCGCGCAGGCCGCGACGTCGAACAAGAGATCGAGCTGGGCCTCGAGGATGCCTACCGCGGCGCGACGCGGCGGCTGTCGATCACGCACGACGGCCACGCGCACACCGTCGACGTCCGGATTCCGCCGGGTGTCGGGGAAGGCTCGCGCGTTCGCATCGCCGGCGAAGGCGGCGCGGGCAGCGGCGGTGGAAAGTCCGGCGACCTGTACTTGCGCATCCGCCTCGCGCCGCACCCGAAGTTCGAGCGGAAGGGACGCGACCTTCATACGCACGTCTCGATTCCGCTGACGACCGCGGTGCTGGGCGGCGAAGCGGACGTCCAGACCCTTGGCGGCAAGTCGCTGAGGCTGAGAATTCCCGCAACGACGCAGAACGGACAGGTGTTCCGGCTCAAGGGTCACGGCATGCCGGTGGCGGGCAAGTCAACAGACCGGGGAGAAGACGCCCAGGGCGACCTGTACGCGACCGTCGACGTCGAGCTGCCGAAAACGCTGACGCCCGAACAGATGAAACTCTTCGAAGGACTGAGGAGCGCGAGCCTTTAGGCGAGCGCTCGATTTATGAATCTCAACAAGTTCACCGAAAAGGCCCAGGAGGCGGTGCTCTCGGCGCAGCAGCTCGCGGAGCAGGCCAACCATCCCCAAATCGAGCCGGAGCATCTGCTCGCCGCGCTGGTCGATCAGCAGGGCGGCATCGTCCCTGAGATTCTGCGCAAGCTTTCCGTCAATCCGGCCGTCATTTCGGCCGGCGTCCACGACGCGTTGAAGAAGATGCCCTCCGCGTACGGCGGGTCGCAGCCAGGCATTTCGCCGCGGCTCAAGCGCGTTACCGACCTCGCGCAGTCCGAAGCGGACCGGCTCAAGGACGAGTACGTCAGCACCGAGCACCTGTTTCTGGCAATCGCCGGCGACACTGGCCGCTTTCCCGCCCCTCAGCTGCTGCAGCAGAACGGCGTCACGGCAGACAACGTTCTGCAGGCGCTGACTGGCGTGCGCGGGTCCCAGCGCGTCACCAGCCAGAATCCGGAGAGCACGTATCAGGCGCTCGAGCGGTACGGACGCGACCTGACCGAGCTGGCGCGCAAAGGCAAGCTCGATCCAGTCATCGGACGAGACGAGGAGATCCGCCGCGTGATCCAGGTGCTGTCGCGCCGGACGAAGAACAATCCGGTCCTCATCGGCGAACCTGGTGTGGGCAAGACCGCCATCGTCGAAGGGCTCGCAGGCCGCATCGTCCGCGGCGACGTACCGGAGGGCTTGAAGAACAAGCGCATCGTCGCGCTCGACATGGGCGCCCTCGTGGCGGGCGCGAAGTCCCGCGGCGAATTCGAGGAGCGGCTGAAGGCCGTGCTCAAAGAGATCACCGACTCCGAGGGCGCGGTTGTTCTGTTCCTGGACGAGCTCCACACCGTCGTGGGCGCCGGCGCGGCCGAAGGCGCGATGGATGCGTCCAACATGCTCAAGCCGATGCTGGCGCGCGGCGAACTTCACATGGTCGGCGCGACAACGCTGGACGAATACCGGAAGCACATCGAGAAGGACGCGGCGCTCGAGCGGCGCTTCCAGCCCGTCATGGTCAGCGAGCCGACGGTCGAGGACACGATCAGCATCCTGCGCGGCTTGCGGGAGCGCTACGAAATCCATCACGGCGTGAAGATCAAGGACGCCGCGCTCGTCGCGGCCGCGGTGCTGTCCAACCGCTACATCTCCGATCGGTTCCTGCCGGACAAGGCGATCGATCTCGTGGACGAAGCGGCGTCGAAGCTGAGGATGGAAATCGACTCGATGCCGGCGGAGCTCGACGAGCTCGAGCGGCGCATCATGCAGCTCGAGATCGAACGCGAGGCTCTGCGCAAGGAGAAGGACGCGGCGTCGCGCGAGCGACTGGCGAAGCTGGAAAAAGAACTGGCCGACTCCAAGGAGCAGCGCTCGCAGCTGGCCGCGCACTGGCAACAGGAGAAAGACGCGATTCAGCAGTCGCGCAAGCTCAAAGAGGACCAGGAGGCGCTCCGACTCGAGATCGAACGCGCCCAGCGGGCCGGCGATTACACGAGAGCGTCCGAGCTGCAGTACGGGCGTGTGCCGCAGATCGAGAAGCAGATCAAAGATCAGGAAGCGAAGCTGGCGGAGCTGCAGAAGAGCCAGCGGATGCTGAAGGAAGAAGTCGACGAGGAGGACATCGCCGAAGTGGTCAGCCGCTGGACGCACATTCCGGTCAGCCGGCTGATGGAGGGCGAAGTCCAGAAACTCATTCGCATGGAAGACCGGCTGCACCACCGCGTCGTCGGACAGGACGAGGCGATCAGCGCCGTCGC
>DASQHH010000366.1:0-7337 GCA_035632195.1 Vicinamibacterales bacterium | reverse complement strand
GACGCACGTCATCGCGAGGCCGCGGAGCCAGTCGATACGCAAATCGCGGGTCGCGGGGGTCGTGCCGCCAGAGCTCGCCATAGTGTGCCGAGTGGCAAGGCGGGTACCGCGCAGAGGGCCGATTCGCGTCGTGAAACGCGACTCTCGGCAGGCCGATCGCGCAGAGTTTACATGCCGCGTGCGACCTCGGCGGGACCGGGTTCCGGGCGCGGTACGCTCCGCAGAGCCGTCCTACGCGCGGCCGGTCTTGTCCAACGACCGGTAGAAGCCGAGATCGCGGTCCTGCAACAGCTTCGTGATGTAGGCGATTTGCGCGTAGTGCTGACCGAAATGCTCGACCACCTGGTAAACCGCGTGCAGACCGCTCACGGTATAGCCTTGGATCTGGTACGTCGCGCGCAGGTCGGCCTCGGTCAGTCGCGACAGCACCATCGCGCCCCGCTGCAGCGTCGCGTCCATCGCCTGAATGAGCTCGGCCCTCGACACCTGGGCGCGGGCTTTGAACTCCCGCGGGCGGTCGCGTTCGTCCGGCAGTTGTTCGAATGACGCGACCAGCCACTGGCGGACGTTGCCATTGAGATGCAGCACCAGATTGCCGATGCTGTTGCTGGCTTCGTTCGGCCGCCACCAGATCTGATCGTCGGTCAGCGACTCGACGCAGGTGCGCAGGCGCGGCCAGTCAGAGTCGAGCAGCTTCTCACGTGAAAACTCGAGAAACAGCGCCGCGAGGCCGGAATCGGTCATCTGCCGATTATCGGTGTCTAATCTAACAACGTGAAGCCCTGTCCTCGCTTTCCCGCGAAGATTCAGCACCCGACGCGTGAGGACGCGCTCGAGCACCAGAAGCGGCTGGTCTTCAAAGACGTGTCCACCGGACACGCGGAGCGCGCCAAGGGGCTGCACGCCTATCCTTGTGAAGCCTGTGGCGCGTGGCATGTCGGGCACGTCGAGAGCCTGCCGCTGGTATGGCATTACACGACGTGCTCGATGCTGGACGCCATCCTCGAGTCCGGAGTGCTGCAGCCGTCGAGTCCGCGCGCGTTCATCCAGGAAGACGATCTCGAAGAGGACGAGCTCCAGGATTTCCTGGAGGGCTCGCTGGGCATCGCCGCGATTCCGCTGTCGCGGTCCTTCCAGAATCGCTACCGCCGGGGCTATCCGAAGTGGGTCAACGTGCCGGTGCCGAACAGCCGCCGGCACGTGAAGATCTCGCGCGACATGATCGAGCGCGAGCAACTGCTGTGGTTCTCTCGGAACACGTTCTGGGAGCATTCCATCGACGATCCGGACCGCCAGTCGCTCGAGGAAGGCGGCGAGGGGCTGCTGCGATTCGGCGTCCCCGCGTCCGTCGCGAAGCTGCGGTGGTCCGATTACGTCGCGCGCAACCACACGCACCCGGCGCTGCAGAGGATGATCGCCGTCCGCGCGGACCCGACGGAATGGCTCGCCACCGACGAGCCGGTGCCGCTGGACCGGGTCCGCCGGACCGACGTGTATTTCTACGGCGCGTGGGTCCCGATCGATCAGGTCGACGATGACGCGTTCGAGAAGTACCTGGCGGAGCGGGAAGAGGTGTACGACGCGGCGCGCAAGACGATGGGAAAGAAGATGGACGAGCTGACGAAGCGCAGCGCGGGAGTGGTCGACACGTCCTCTTCGAGCGGCACCTCACACGGCGAAGTCCTGCGGTACCTCGAATCGACGGCGACCGAGATGCAGCTGACGCCCGACGAACGCTTGGTGTTCGAGGACTTCTTCTACATGTACGCGCAGCTCAAGGGGCGCGGTGAGATTAGCTGAGAAAACGCTCGGCTAAAGCCTCGCGCTCCGCCTCGCTCGGCTGAAGCCTCGCGCTCCGCCTCGCCCGGCTCGCGCTCTGTCTCACTCCGCGCGCAGCGCCTCCACGGGGTTCACGCGGGCGGCGCGGCGCGCGGGGATGACGCACGCCGCCAGCGCCGCGGCCCCGAGCACGATCGTCGTCGTCGCGAGCAGGGCGGGACTGGTCGGCGACGTCTCGTACAACTGCGCGGCGATCAGCCTCCCGAGCGCGATGGCCGACGCGAGGCCGACCGCCAGGCCGAGCGCGACCGGCCGCATGCCCTGATCGACGACGAGCCGGAGGATGTCCCGGGTCTCGGCGCCGAACGCCATGCGGACGCCGATCTCGCCAGTGCGCTGGCCGACGGAGTACGCCACGGCGCCGTAGACGCCGACGGTGGCAAGCACCATCGCCACGACCGCGAAGATGCCGAGCAGCCACATCATGAGCCGCGCCTGGCCGAGCGCCTGCATGATGACGGCGTCCATGCCGTTCGGCTGCGCGATGGCGATGCCGGGATCGACCGTCGTCAGCGCCGCCTGCGCGAGGCGCGTGACCGCGTTCAATTCGAGGCGGCTGCGCACGGTGATGATGCCGAACGGGAAGTTCTCCTGCGCCCACGGACGATAGAACTCCATCCCCGGCTGCATCGCGACGCGCTGCGAACGCACGTCGCCGACGACGCCGATGATCTCGGCGGGCGTGCTCGCGCTGGTGACGACGAGTGCCTTGCCGATGGGATCCTCGTTCGGAAAGACCTTCTTCGCGCCGGCCTGGCTGATCAGCACGACGTTGCGGCTGCCGGCGACGTCGTGCTCGTCGAAGTCGCGTCCGGAGACGATGGGAATGCCCCACGTCTTGAAGAAGCCGGGCGCAATGTCGTGGCCGGGCGCCGAATCGCGTTTGTCGACGGGCGGCACGTCGCGGTCCCCGCGAGCGTAGAGCGTCCGCCCGCCGCCGAGCAGCGGCACGTCGCCGCTGATGTTCGCGCTGTCCAGACCGGGAGCATTGCGCAGCGCGGTGAGCGTCCGGTCGACGAAACGCTGGCGGGCGTCGAGGTCACCGTATCGCGCACTCGGCAACGTGACGAATCCGATCCACAGATGCTCGCCGTCGAAGCCGAGGTTCTGACGACTGAGCCGGACGAAGCTCGTTATCAGCAGTGCCGCGCCGGCGAGCAGCGCCACCGACAGCGCCACCTCCGCGCCGACGAGCACCCTGCGGAAGCGCAGCTGGCGGCGGCTGCCGCTCGATCCCCGTCCGCCTTCCTTGAGGCCGTCGATGAGGTCCGTCCGCGATCCGTGGATCGCGGGGTAGATGCCCATCGCCAGGCCGGTGACGATCGACAGCGCGATCATGAAGCCGAGCACCGGCAGCGACAGGCCGGGATCGTAGTTGCGCTCGAGTGGCAGGAAGTTCGGCGCCATGCGCGGAATCAGCGGGACGAGCTGCCGGGCGAGCAGCGCGCCTGCAGCGCCCGCGAGTCCGCTGACGAGCAGGCTCTCGAACAGGAAAAGCCTCAGCACGCTCGTGCGCGACGCGCCCAGCGACATGCGCAGCGCAATCTCGCGCCGGCGGCCGCTGAAGCGCGCGAGCAGCAGGTTCGCGACGTTGCTGCAGGCGATCATCAGCACGAAGCTGACAGCCGCGAACAGCGTCGCGAAGGCCGGGCGCAGGTTGCCGGTCACGTCCTCCGGCATCGCCTTGAGCGACGAGGAAGCGGTGCGATCGAGATTGTTCGGATACGCCGCGGCGTAGCTCTGATCGAGCGCCGGAAGCGCCGCTTCCGCCTGCTGGACCGTGACGCCGGGCTTCAGACGTCCAATCACGCGCAGGAATCCAGTGCCGCGCATCATGCGCTCGTGCGAAAAGCCGGGGATCTGAAACGGCTTCGTCGTCCACACTTCAGCGGTGGCGTTGGCGCCGAACCACGCCGCCGGCTGATTCGGAATCACGCCGACGATCGTGTGGGCGACGCCGTCGAGCGTCACCGGGCTGCCGATCACGTCGGGGTTGCTCCGGAGGCGGTTGCGCCAAAAGTGCTCTGTGACGACGGCGACGTCTGCGCTTTCTTCTTCTTCGGGACGGAACAAGCGTCCGCGGATCGGCTGGACGCCGAGGAGGTCGAAATAGTTCGGCGTCAGGCGTCCGCCGAAGATCTGCACGGGGTCCCCGATGCCCGTCATCGTGAACGCGGTGAAGTTCTCCGCCGCGAATTCAGTGAAGATTTGCTGTCCGTCGCGGAACTGCATGAAGCGCGGCGCCGACAGCGGAATCTCGTTGAGGTTGCGGTCTTTCGCGTTCGCGAACAAATGGACGATGCGGTCCTGTTGCGGATAGGGAAGGCTGCGCAGGAACAGATCGTCGACCAGGCTGAAGATGGCGCTGTTGAGGCCGATGCCGAGCGCCAGCGTGAGAATCGCCAACAGCGTGAAACCGGGCGACTTGAACAGCTGCCGGAAGGCGAAACGCAGGTCGGTGACCATTAACTGAAGATTAACGCAACCCGGGATACACTCTGCGGCGAAAGGGAGCCTGACAATGAATCGAGCCGCTGCCGTCGTGACGATTGCCCTCTCGCTTGCCGCGGGACTGTTCGTATCCGCACAGCAACCGTCCGGAAGCGGACCCTACAAGGTGTTGAAGACCGCGCGCGTCGGCGGTGAGGGCGGTTGGGACTATATCTATGCCGACTCGGCCGGGCGGCGTCTGTACATTCCGCGGCGCGGCGCGCAGGCGCAGCCCGCGACAGACACCCGTCCGGCGACCGAGGCGATTCCGACGCGGCTCTCGATCTATGACCTCGACACCCTCAAGCTGATTAAAGAAATCGACGGCGTCGGCGGCAACGGCGCGGCGGTCGATCCGAAGTCGGGCCACGGGTTTACGAGCAGCCGTCCCGTCTCGATGTTCGACACCAAGACGATGACGCTGATCAAGACGATCGACGCCGGCCAGGGGGTCCAGCCGGACGGCATCCTGTTCGATCCGTTCAACGAGCGCGTCTACGTCTTCAGCCATCCGTCGAAGAGCGCTGTCGCCATCGACGCAAAGGATGGCAGCGTCGTCGGGTCGATCGATCTCGGCGGCGTGCCGGAGCAGGCGGTGTCGGACGGCAAGGGGACCATGTACGTCGTCATGCAGGATGCCGAGGGCGGGGTCGCGGTCGTCGACGTCAAGACGATGAAGACGACCGCGCACTATCCGTTCGGCGACAAGGGGAGCTGCAACGGTCTCGCCCTGGATGTGAAGAACAGCGTCCTGTTTGCGGCGTGCGCGCGTTCCGGAAGTCCGCTCGAGCAGAAGCCGATGATGGTGGTGCTCAGCGCGAAGGACGGGAAGATTCTCGCGAACCTGCCGCTCGCGGGCGGGTCCGACGGCGCGACGTTCAATCCGCAAACGATGGAGGCGTTCCGCACACACGGCAACGGCACGCTGACCATCGTCAAGGAGAACAGTCCGAGCAGCTTCGAGGTCGAACAGAATCTGAACACGATGAACGGCGCGCGAACGATTACGTTCGACAGCAAGACGCAGCACATCTACACGATGAGCGTCGAGCGCGGTCCGGCGCCGCCTCCGCCGCCGGGCGGCGGTCGCGGTCCGCAGGGCGCCGCGGTGCCGGGCTCGTTCACGATCCTTATGGTGGGGAAGTAGGGTGGAGCTTTAGCTCTCGGCTCTCAGCTGCGCCCTGAGAGCGGCGACTGCAGGTTCCGGACTGCGCGCAGGATCATCGTCCTCGGCAGAAAGCGGACGAGCGAGGCCATCACGCGGTTACGGGTGCCGGTGACGATGACGCGCCGGTTGGCCTGCCACGCGTCGTAGGCCATGCGCGCGACCGGCATCGACGGCATCGGCGTGCCGGCCTGGCTGAGACGAGTCTTGCCCGTGCCGGCGCGTTCGCGGAACTTGCTGACCGTGGGGCCGGGGCAGAGGCAGCTGACCTTCACGCCGGTCCCGCGCGCTTCTTCCCACAGCGCTTCGGAGAACGACAGCACGAACGCCTTCGAAGCGTAGTAGATCGCCATGAGCGGCCCCGGCTGAAATGCCGCGGTAGAGGCGACGTTCAGCACGCCGCCGCGACCGCGCGCCAGCATCCCGGGCCAGTAGATGTGCGTCAGCTCCACGAGCGCGCGATCGTTGAGGTCGATCATCCCGAGCTGCGTCGCCGCATCGGATCCGTTGAACGGGCCGGCATGGCCGTACCCGGCGTTGTTGACCAGGACATCGACTGTCAGCCCGCGGCGGGCGATTTCTTCGGCGAGCGTCTTGCCGCCGCCGATCTTCTGTAGATCCGCCGCGATGGGCGTCGCCGTGACGCCATAAGTCTTCGTCAGTCGATCGGCCACCTGGCGCAGGGCGCTCTCCGTGCGCGCGGCCAGGATCACGTCGTAGCCGCCGCCCGCGAAGCACTCCGCAAGGTCCACGCCGATGCCGGCGGATGCTCCAGTCACGAGCGCCGTCTGTTTGTCGCTCACTCCGACCTCCGTCCCCGAGATTCTTGCCGGGTCGCCCGTCCGAACGCATCGAAATTATTTCCCGGTTTCAGCATCTCGGACGCGATTTCCGAACGATTCTAGCGGTACGGACGATGCACGCTGCCACGTCCATGGAAATGGAAGCGCTCGCGAGAATCAGAGCAATGCTCGCTGACGTGAGAGGCCGGTTTGACAGGCTGGACCAGCGGTTCGACGGCATCGACCGGCGGTTCGACGCACTGGAGCGGGAGCTGGCGAGTGCGCGCCTCGAGTTGCGAAATGAAATTCGGAAGGGCGAAAGAGATTAATCGTCCAAGTCGTCGTTCCAGTCGTCCTTCTTCTTGTCGTTCCGGTGGACCCACCACTGGTCGACGTTGGTCTTCCAGCCGGCTTTGAGCAGCGCCGCTTCCTTCGGATCCTCAGCAGCGAAGGACGACCAGCGGCGAGACCAAAAACGGATGAAGTCGTCCTGACGCTCCGCGGCGCCCGACTTGATGTAGTCACACATGGCGTGCACGGCGGACCGCGCGGTAATCTGAAGCGCCTCGGACCGCGTCGACACCGACTGCACCGCGCACTGGACTGCGCGGACAATGTCCTCCTCGTTGTCGACGATGGCCTGCAGCAGGCTGGCATCCAGCCCGAACGTGCTCGCGACGCGGTAGACGTCAGGCTCGATCTTCATAAAGCGTCATGCTACACCGCGCCGCAGACCCTGGCTCGATGGGCGCCGCTGGTGCCGCGCCACTCCCCGTAGGCGTCCCGGGCCGTCAGGCCGTCGGGAAAGCGAGCGGTCACCTCGTGTCGCGCAGGAACAGCTGTCACTGGAGCGGCGCTATTGTGACATGTGCCGGCCCGCCTCAACATGCCGTGTAGAATGCGGGCCGGATATGCGCACATTGGTTGTGTCGTCGATCGCCGCGATGGTCCTCACTGTGTCCGCGCTCGCGCAGGTGCCGAAGGAGTGGACGCAGCGGTTCCCGCCGTTCCGCATCATCGGCAACATCTACTGGGTCGGGTCGTACGATCTGTCGAGTTAT
>DASQHH010000365.1:0-2780 GCA_035632195.1 Vicinamibacterales bacterium | reverse complement strand
GCGGCCGTCCTCGTCCTCCCGCAGTGGAACGCCGACGCCGGCGGCCACGTCGGCTTGTGCAGGCTCCTCGCGTGGAGCGGACTGAGCGCCCTGCGCCTCACGCTGCCATACCACGAGGAGCGCATGCCGCCTCCGCTGCATCGAGCCGACTACATCGTCAGCTCCAACATTGCCCGCACCGTCCAGGTCTGCCGACAGGCAGTCATGGACGCGCGACGGGCAATCGCGTGGCTCGCCGCACAGGGCTTCGATCGCATCGGCATTCTCGGTACGAGCCTCGGGTCGTGTCTCGCGTTGCTGACGACGGCGCACGAGCCGCTGATTCGGGCGCAGGCTCTGAATCACATCTCGCCATACTTCGCCGATGTCGTCTGGCGCGGGCTGTCGACTCAGCACGTGCGCGACGGGCTCGACGGGCACATCCGCCTCGACGAGCTGCGCCCGCTGTGGGCGCCCATCAGCCCGAGGAACTACCTCGCCCGCGTGGCCGACCGCCCGACGCTGCTCGTCTATGCGAAGTACGATCTGACCTTCCCGGTGGATCTTTCGAAGGATCTCGTGCGTGCATTCGAGGAGCGCGGCATGCCGCACGAAGTCGCCGTGCTGCCCTGCGGCCACTACAGCACGGGCAAGACGCCGTTCAAATACGCCGACGGCTGGATTCTGAGTCGGTTCTTGCGGCGCGCGCTGCGGTGATAAGTCTCCAACTTTCAGCGCAGCGTCCGATCAGAGGTACTTCAGAATCCCGCTGAGCGCCTGAAGCAGTATTTCCCCGATGTTCCGGACGAGCGGCGAGACGTCGCCTTCGTTGACGGCGTTGGCGACCGTGATGGGATTGGTAAGAAACAGCCAGATTGTCGCTGCCGCCAGCACAATGCTGACGATGGCGACGAAGGTGAACAAGCTGGCGCCGAGGCCTTTCAGGCGCACTTAGACCTCGAGAACGATCTTACCGAACTGGCCGCTTTCTTCCATCCGTTTCTGCGCGGCCGCCGCGTCCGCGAGCGGAAACGTGCGATCGACGACCGGCTTCAGCTGACCGGCGAAAAAGAACCGCGCCGCGCGCAGCAGCTCGCTCTTGGTCCCCATGTAGGAGCCGTGGATCGTCAACTGGCGCGCAAAGAGCGCGCGCAGATCGATCGCGCCGTTGGGGCCGGTCGTGGCTCCGCAGGTCACCAGCCGGCCGCCGCGTGCCAGCGCCTTGACGCTCTTCGGCCACGTCGCCTCGCCAACGTGCTCGATGACGATGTCCACGCCGCGCTTGGCGGTCAGGCGCCGGATCTCCTCGGCAATGTCCTGCTTGTGGTGATCGATGACCTCGTAGGCGCCGAGCGCCCTCGCTTTTTCGAGCTTCGCTTCGGACCCCGCCGTGGCGAACACACGCGCGCCGTGAAGGAACGCGATCTGCACGGCCGCCTGGCCGACGCCGCTGCCCGCCGCGAGCACGAGCACGTCGTCGCCGCGTTTCAACTGCCCGCGCGTCATCAGCATGTGCCACGCGGTGACGAACGTCAGCGGGAACGCCGCTGCCCTGACGTAATCGATGTCGTCCGGGATCGGGACGATGTTCTGCAGCGGCACCTTGACGTACTCCGCGTAGCCGCCCTGATGCGTGCGGTAGCCGAGCACTTCGTACTGCGGGCATTCGTTGTCGCGCCCCGCCAGGCACGCGCTGCATCGGCCGCAGCTCATACCGGGCTGCAGCAGGACGCGCCGGCCCGCCGGCACGTCGGCAGCCGCGGAACGCACGACTTCGCCGGCGACGTCGCTGCCGCAGATGTGCGGCATCGGAATCGTGACGCCCGGCAGGCCGCGCCGGCCCCAGATGTCGAGATGGTTCAGCGCGCAGGCGCGCACGCGGACGAGCACCTCGCCGGACAGTACCTTCGGTTCGGGGACATCCTCGCAGCGCAGCACGTCCGTGCCACCGTGTTGATGAAATCGGACGGCTTTCAACGGTCTGGCCGCGAGTCTATCAGAAGGAGTCGGGCTGGAGGACGGCCGGCGCGCCGATGCCCAGGCGGTTCAGATCCGTCTGGATCGCGTCGAGGTCGCCGACGACGAGCGTCGTGAGCCGGGAGGGATCGAGATGCGCCGTCATCGCGCGCGAGACGTCGTCGCAGGTGACGCGCTCGATGTTCGGCACGAACTGCGCGAAGTAGTCGTCGGGCAGATCGTAAAGCGCCAGCTGCATGGCGCCGCGCGCGATCTGCTCCGCCGTCTCGAAGTTGCGCGCGTACCCCCGCGTCAGCGCCGCGACCGCGAGCGACAGCTCCGCGGGCGTCACCGGACGCGCGCCCCGAATGGCCCGCAGTTCGCCGATCGATTCTTCGATCGCGCGCGCGGTCACAGCGGTCTGAACGCCGGCCTGCACGACGAACGGCCCGGGGCGCCGCCGGAACTCGAACGACGTCCGCGCGCCGTAGGTGAATCCCTTGTCCTCCCGTAGATTCAGGTTGATGCGGCTCACGAACTGGCCGCCGAGGATGGTGTTGCCGACGACCAGCGCGTGGTAGTCGGGCGTATCGCGCGCGGCCGCCACGTGCCCGATGCGCAGCTCCGACTGCGGCGCGCCCGGACGCGGCACGACGGTGAGCGCCGCATGCGGCGGCCACGCCCCCTCGTCCGGCGGACGATCCGGCGCGGCGCCGTTCCAGTCGGCGAACTCGGCACCGGCGATGCGCGCGATCTCCGCGTGGTCAGTGTCGCCGACCGCGACGAGCGTCGCGTCGGAGGGACGGATCGCTGCCGCGTGGAATCCGCGGACATCGGCGATCGGC
>DASQHH010000364.1:0-4034 GCA_035632195.1 Vicinamibacterales bacterium | reverse complement strand
GCGACAATTCTCGGATACTGATGCGTCTGGCAGGCCCGAAGGCCTGCCCGACATCAGCGATAATGACGGCCGTCCGCTTTTCAGAAGGAGATCGATCTATGCGCCGCCTGTTCACGTGGTGTCTCGCGTCGGTGTTTCTCGCCGCTGCGTTCGCAACGCCGTCCGCCCAGATCTCCCGGACTCCGACTCCGAATTACGAGCTCGCTGCGGACTGGACCGCGCAGAAGGTCGGGCGGCTCGTCTTCGACACGAACGTCGCGCCTCGATGGCTAGAGACGAGCGATCGGTTCTGGTACGCGTATCAGACGCGTGAGGGCCGCAAGTTCTGGCTCGTCGACCCGCTGAAGAAGGCGAAGGCGCCCCTGTTCGACCACGCGAAGATGGCGGCGACGCTGACGTCGATCACGCGCGAGCCGTACGACGCGCAGCATCTGCCGTTCACCACCGTCCGGTTCGTGAAGAAGGACGCGGCGTTCGAGTTCGACGTCCAGGTGCCGCGCGACGCCGACATCGCCGCGCCGAAACGGCCCATCACGACATCATCGTCCGGCGCGCAGGTCGGCGTGAAGCAGGAGCCGTCGGACGACGGCGGTCAGCCTCAGCAGCGCCAGCGCGGACGCGGCGCGAACGCCGGCGGCCGCGGGAATCAGCCGGCGAAGAATCGGACGCTCCATTTCGAATACGACATGGCGAGCGGCAGCGTCGAGCTGCTGGACGACGACTACAAGGGCGCGCAGCGGCCGCGATGGGCGTCGCCGTCGCCGGACGGCAAGACGGTCGTCTTCGCGCGCAACCACAACCTGTTCATGATGGACGCCGACAGCTACGCGCTGGCGCAGAAGAAGGCGGACGATTCGCAAATCAAAGAAGTGCAGCTGACGACCGACGGCGAGGAGCACTACGACTACGCGCGGTCGCAGCAGCAGCTGCAGCAGGAGCAGGAACAACAACAGCAGCTTCAGGAGGAAGGCGCCGGAGGCCAGCAGCTGGAGGATGTCGACGCGAACAACAAGAACGCGCGCGTGCCCGCCATCCAGATCATCTGGTCGAAGGACTCGAAGAAGCTCGCGTTCGTCCGGCGCGACCAGCGGAAGGTCGCGGACCTCTGGGTCATCGATTCGCTCGCGCAGCCGCGGCCGAAGCTCGAGACGTACCGGTATGCGATGCCGGGTGAAGCGAACGTCACGCAGTACGAGATCGCGACGATCGACATCGCGAGCCGCAAGCTGACGAAGGTGAAGGCGGACAAGTTCACCGACCAGACGCTCCAGATTGCGACGGCTCCCGTGTCGCCGCGCTTCCTGGGCGGCCGCGGCGGACAGGGTGGACAGGGCGGGCAGGCCAACCCCGACGCGCCGCCGGCGATGTGGCTGAGCGATTCGTCCGATCAGCTGTATCTCACGCGCCAGAGCCGCGACCTGCACAAGGTCGACGTCCTGGTCGCCGCGCCGGACACCGGCGAGGCGCGCGTGCTGCTCGAAGAGCGCCTGAACACCTACATCGAAACGAAGCCGCTCCGTCTGATCAACGGCGGCAAGGATCTGCTGTTCTGGTCCGAGCGCACCGGCTGGGGCCACTATTACGTGTACGACGCGGCGTCCGGCGCGCTGAAGAACGCGCTGACCTCCGGCGAATACGTCACGACGAACATCGACGCGGTCGACGACAAGGCGCGCGTCGCCTACGTCTCCGCCGTCGGCAGAGAAGCAGGCGAGGACCCGTACTTCCCGCATCTGTATCGCGTCAGCTACGACGGACTGACGACGAAGCTGCTGAACCCCGGCGACGCGTCGCATGACGCGCGGATGTCGGAGTCGGCGCGCTACTTCGTCGACAACGCCTCGCGCATCGACGGCGAGCCGGCCGCGGCGCTTTACGACACGCTCGGCGCCGTTGTGGTCAAGCTCGATTCCCCGGACCTGTCGGCGCTCAAAGAAGCCGGATTCAAGTTCCCCGAGCCCTTCAAGGTGAAGGCGGATGACGGCGTGACGGATCTGTTCGGGGTGATGTACAAGCCGTTCGACTTCGACGCCGCGAAAAAGTATCCGATCATCCTCTACGTCTATCCCGGACCGCAGACGGAGAGCGTCACCAAGACGTTCAACCCGCGCGAGCAGAGCCAGGCGCTCGCGCAATTCGGCTTCATCGTCGTCGAGGTCGGCAACCGCGGCGGCAATCCGCTGCGGTCGAAGTGGTACCACAACTACGGCTACGGCAACCTGCGCGACTACGGTCTGGCGGACAAGAAAGCCGCGGTCGAGCAGCTCGCGCGGCGCTATCCGTACATCGACGTCGACAAGGTCGGGATCTGGGGCCACTCGGGCGGCGGGTTCATGTCGACCGCGGCGATGCTCGTGTATCCCGATTTCTTCAAGGTCGCGGTGTCGGAATCCGGCAACCACGAGAACAACATCTACAACAACACCTGGAGCGAAAAGCACCACGGGGTGAAGGAAGTCGTCGACAAGGACGGCAAGGTGACGTTCGAGTACGACATCGAGCGCAACTCGGAGCTCGCGAAGAACCTCAAGGGCCACCTGCTGCTCTCGACGGGCGACATCGACAACAACGTCCACCCCGCGAACACGCTGCGCATGGCCGACGCGCTCATCAAGGCGAACAAGCGCTTCGACATGATCGTCATTCCGGGCGTGCGGCATGGCTATGCCGACCGCAGCGCCTACTTCAACTGGATTCGCTCGGACTACTTCTGCCGCTATCTCCTCGGCACCTCGCCCGACAGCGTCGACATCGTCGAGCTGAACAAGGAGAAGGAACAGACGGGAGACAAGAAACCCCGATGACACTGTCGAAGGTGATTGCCGCGATTGCCATTGCCGCCGCCACGATCCCCGAGGGCTCGTGGCTGCTGACCTACGCGGGGAAACCGATCAACACGGCGATCGGCGATCGGCGGATGCTGCCGGTCATCCGCGATCGCGTGCCCGCCACACTCGTCGGCCGCGTGTTCACCACGCTCAGCGCGTCGTCGGAGACCGTGTCGGTCGCCGGCGGCCGGTTCGTCACGATGACCGGATGCGGCGCACGCGACTGCCGGTCGAACGCCTATCTGTGGATCGACGCGAAAGGCACCGCTGCGATCGGCGTCGCGCTGGAACGAACCGCGGAACGTACGGTGCTGACCATCGGATCGAAGGGCGTTGCGGCGTCGGAGCTGCAGGGGCCGGCGCTGGCGTCCATCCGCGCGTGGCTGGCGCAGAACGACGTCGAGCCAGACGAGGTGCAGTACGTCGGACCGTCGAACACGCCCAGGAGCCTCGACCCGGAGCCGTTCAGGCCGCATGCGAGGGAGTAGGCGCCCGCAATGACAGTGAAAGACATTCAAGCGCTTTACGAGTACGGGTACTGGGCGAACGGGAAGATTCTGCCGGTCGTCGCGCAGCTGACGCCGGAGCAGTTCACGCGCCAGGTTGCGGGCAGCTACGGTTCGGTGCGCAACACGATGGTGCACATGATGAGCGCCGAGTGGGGATGGATGGATCGCTGCGGCGGACCGCCGCGCGGACCCGCACTGAAGGCCGACGACTATCCCACGCCGGCAACGGTCATCGACCGGTGGCGCATCGTCGAGCGCGACATGCGCGCCTTTCTCGCGAAGCTCACGGACGCGGACCTCGACCGCTCTGTCGAGTTCGCGTTCGGCGGTCCCACGCACGTGCGGACGGTCTGCCAGTTGCTGCGGCACGCGGCCAATCACGGCGTGCACCACCGCGGACAGGTGGCGCTGCTCCTGCGCGCGCTCGGCGTGGTGCCCGGCAACGTCGACATGCTCTTCTACTTCCCCGAGCCGGCGCGCGAGGCTCGCTGACGCGGATGGCGGCGGGGATTGTCGCTGTTCTCTCGGTCATGACCGTGTACGCGATCAACTTCGTCGGCGCGCGCTACAGCGTGCGGCACGGACTCACGTCGCTGGACCTCGCGGCGCTGCGCTACTCGGTGTCCGGGCTGGTGCTGCTGCCGAACTTCGTCCGCCTCGGGATGCGCGACCTCGGGGGACTCGGCTGGCGGCGCGC
>DASQHH010000363.1:0-3113 GCA_035632195.1 Vicinamibacterales bacterium | reverse complement strand
ATTACCAGGCGCGGGACGAACAAATACCACGGCGGCGCGCGCGGCTACTTTGCGGGATCGTCCATGGAAGGGACCAATATCCCCTCTGATCTCGTCACCGCCGGCGTGACGCCGTCGACTGCGGATCACACGAACCAGCTGTCGGACTACGGCTTCGATGTCGGTGGGCCGATCCTCGAGAACCGCGCGTGGTTCTATGGCGCGTATTCGGCGCAGGACATCAAGCTGTTCCGCCGCACGACGCAGGCGGTCGACGCCACCACGCTGCGCGATCCCGAGGTGAAACTGAACTGGCAGGCCGACAGCAGGAACATGGTCGGCTTCCTGTTTTTCAACGGCTCGAAGATCAAGGACAACCGGAGCCCCGGCATCCCCGGCATTACCTTCGACGCGCCGACGGCGACGTTCCATCAGGACAACGCCTACACCGACTTCCCCCTGCACGGCCTGTGGCGCGTGAGCAACGACCGGACGATACGCAGCAACCTGTTCGTGTCCGCGGTGTACGCCTACTACAACACCGGCAACGCGCTGACGCCTGAGGGCGGGATGAACATGCAGGCGGGCCGCAGCCTGCTGCTCGGCCAGTCGTTCGGGTCGTTCCAGGAGCAGATCAACACGCGTCCGCAGCAGACGGTCAACGGCGACGCGCACGCGTTCCTGTCGGCCTTCGGTGCTGCGCACGACGTCCAGTTCGGCGCCGGCTTCCGGACGACCGACGCGTGGACGCTGAACCAGTGGCCGGGGAATGGCATCCTCGCGATCGACCAGACCTCGTCGCCGACCTCGGCGCCGGACCTTCGCGCGCAGGTCTTCCGCCAGGGTTACGGCGGCAACCGCGCGAACTACTTCGACGTCTACGCGGGCGACACGATCTCGAAGGGACGCGCGACGGTCAACGTCGGCCTGCGCTTCGACCACCAGGGGGGCAAGGCGCTGCCGAGCACGATCGACGGCAACCCGGCGTTCCCGAACGTCGTGCCGGGCCTGACCTTCCCCGGCTACGACGCGCCGTTCGCATGGAACAACTTCTCGCCGCGCGCGGGCCTGACCTGGGCGCTGGACGAGAACCGCCACACGATCGCGCGCGTCGCGTACAGCCGATTCGCCGGGCAGTTGAGCCCGACGACGATCGGCGCGATGAATCCGGCATCGACCGCGGGTTCGGCGACGTATCGCTGGGTGGATACCAACGGCGATCACTTCGCGGAGGCCGACGAGGTGCAGACGGCGACGCGGCTCACGCAGGGCGGCGGCTTCAGCCCGTCGAATCCGACGGCGGTCACGTCCGCTAACGTGATCGACCCGAACCTGAAGGCGCCGATCACGCAGAGCGTCGTCGCCGGGCTCGATCGGGAGCTTGTCGCGAACGTCGCGGTACAGGCGACTTACAGCTACACGCGGTCGACGAACCTGTTCGGCAACCTGGCGGGGAGCATTACACCGCGCGTCGGCGTCTCACTCGCGGACTACAGCGCCGGGCCGGTCCTCGCTGGCACGCTGCCGGACGGCAGCGCCTACAGCGTTCCGACGTATATCGCGAACGGCGCGAAGGTCGTCGCAGGCGGCCTCGGGTTCCTGACGGCGACCGTGCCCGGCTACTACACGGACTACCACGGCGTCGAGGTGGCGCTGGTCAAGCGCATGTCGCACCGGTGGATGGGCCGCGTGTCGGTCGGTCTCAACAACGCGCGGGACCACTTCAGCACCCCGGCGGGGCGGTACGACACCAACGGCAACCCGACGCCGACGCCGAACGAGCCGCTCGTGGACGGCGGGCAGTTCGCGCCCTCGTCCAGCGCGAGCAGCGGCTCGGGCACGGTGTACGTCAACGCGCGCTGGCAGGTCGACGCCAACGCGATGTACGTGCTGCCGAAAGGCATCGAGGTCGGCACCAACGTGTTCGGACGGCAGGGCTATCCGTTCCCGTTGTTCAAGAGTCAGGCGCTCGGCGGCGAGACGCTGTCGGTGCTGCTGACGCCGACGGTCGACTACTTCCGCTACGACAACGTGTGGGACACCGACGCCCGGGTGGCGCGCGCGTTCCTGATGGGTGCGATGTCGGTCCGCGTCATGGGCGACGTATTCAATCTGTTCAACTCGAACACGGTGCTCGTGCGCAACAACAACCTCGGGTCGACGGCGTTCAACCAGATCAGCCAGAACCTGAGCCCGCGCATCCTGCGCCTCGGCGTACAGGTTCGTTTCTAGTTAGCCCAGGCTCGCGCTGCATCACCGGGGTGCGGCGCGGGCCTTACACATGCTCGACGAGCAGGTCGCCCGCGTAGACGTTCTCCGCCATCCTTCCGAACAACGATAGGCTCGCGTTAGGCGACGGATGCCGGCCGTTCAATTGCACCTCGGCGACGAGCGGTCGCGAGTGTTCAGGAATACGGAGAATGAAACACTCTGCGAACTCTGCGCGCTCTGCGGTTGCTTTTCCGTCAGTGCGTCAGACCGTAAATGAGGTAATTCACGCCGAGTTTGTACGCTTCATTGGTCTCGTCGAACGGACGGAACCCTCGCCCCGACCACTCCCAGAACTGCGAGACGTCGGTGTTGTAGTTGATGATGGCGATGAGCCGCTTCTGCGGGTCGTTGTCCTCGTAAATGCCGCGGAAGATCGGATCGCCTCCGACGTAGGCCTGCGGAAAGTGGGTGAGGTCCTTGATCTCGAAGAACGAGTGGAACACCGGGTCGCCCGGCGACAGGTCGAAGAACTTCACGCCGGGCAGCACTTTCTTCATCGACTCGGCGAACGGCTCCCAGCCGCCGCCGTACCCGCCGCGCCACCCTTCGACCTTGAAATCGTCGACGAAGAGGAACCCGCCCTTCTGCAGATATGCGCGTAACCCCGCCGCTTCGCGGTCCGTGACCGTCCACCAGCCGACTTCGATGATGTACGCAATCGGATACTTGAAGAGTTCTGGATCGTCCAGCGTCACGGTGTTGATATCGTCGTGCGCGCCGAGGTAGCTCACCTCGTTCATGATCTTCATGAGGTTCTGTTCGGCGAGCGGATATCCGTGAATCCATGACGGCCTGCGCCCCGGCCAGAACCCGCCTGGCGCGGGATCGTAGCGGACGCGCACGAACGTGAACCGGCCGTCGTA
>DASQHH010000362.1:0-13081 GCA_035632195.1 Vicinamibacterales bacterium | reverse complement strand
ACATCGTCGGCGACGATCGCAGCCATCCGCCGGAGCCCCCGAGCGACACGATTGCTGCTGAGGGGATCGAACGGCAGGTGCGGTGGCACCGGTATGCGACCGACGAGCAATTGGGCGAGCTGTACGCCTCCGCGCGCGCGTTCGCGTTTCTGTCGGAATACGAAGGGCTCGGCCTGACGCCGCTCGAGGCGCTCAGCGCCGGCGTCCCTTCCGTGCTCCTCGACACACCGGTCGCGCGAGAGGCGTGCGGCAGCCACGCGCTGTACGTCGCGGCCGGCGATCTCCCGGGCATCACCGAGGCGCTCGAGCGGCTGCTCTTCGACGACAGCGTCCGCGATCAACTGCTGAGGTCAGCCGTGCACACATTGGCACGCTTCGGCCCCGGCCGTCCCGGCCGCGAGACCCTTGCCGTCATCGAGGAGACGGCGCGGCCGATACAACGGATGTCCCCGGCGCAGACACCAGGAAGCCATTGACCGAGCCATCGATTTCGTTCAGCACGCTGTGCCCGAAGTGCGGGAGGCGCGTCCCGGTGACGGTCGCCACGTGCCGCTGCGGACAATCGATGGACGGAGTCCACCCCGACGCCACAATCGACACGACGAACCCATCAGAATCTCCCGCTGCCGCGTCACGGACGAATGTCGCGGTCGCGTCGTCGGTGGCGACCCTGGCGATCGTCTTCGGGGCGTTCCTCTGGATGCGCCAGCCCGCCGCGCCTGAACGTCGACCCGCGGCGCCGGCGGCCACGCCTGCGCCGGCCGCGCCTGTCGAGACTGCCAGACCCGAAGAGCCAAAGCACAATCCGTTCGCGGACCTTCTGCCCCCGGAACCGTCGCCGGCGGCAGCACCTGCGGCACCGGCCGCCACGCTTCCGCTCGAGGAGCTCATCACGAAGACGATGCCGGCGGTGGTGCGTGTCGAGACGCCCACAGCGACGGGCAGCGGCTTCTTCGTCCGGCCCGACACGATTCTGACGAACGTTCACGTCGTATCGACGAACAACTCGGTGACGATCAGGCGTCCCGACGGCACGACCGTCAACGGACGTGTGGAGCGCACGGCGCCGGAGTACGACGTCGCGGTCGTTCACCTGGATTCGTACACTCCCAATCAACGGACGATTCCACTCGGCTCGGGGCAGGACGCGCGGGCCGGACAAGAGGTGATCGCGCTGGGCTCTCCGCTCGGTCTCCAGAATACGGTTACGCGCGGTATCGTCAGCGCCGTCCGCAGCACCAACGGCGTCACGCTGGTGCAGACGGATGCGGCGGTCAACCCGGGAAACAGCGGTGGCCCGCTCATCAACCGGTCGGGCGAGGCCATCGGCATCACCACTATGACAGCCCGTTCGGCGCAGGGACTGTCGTTCGCGGTCGCCATCGATCACGCCGCGGACATCCTCTCGGGGCGCCACGTGATCAGCAGTCAGCCGCAGCCGTCGTTAATCGATTCGATCAACAGCCAGGGCGGCGCGACGTCCTCGAGCGCGTCGCAGCCGTCGAGCGCGGACCGGATGCGGGAGCAGGGTCAGCGAACCTACGAGCAGCAGATGACGGAGCTGGCGCGGCGCGCCGACGATCTCGACGCCTACTGGCGCCGCTTCAAATCGGCCTGCTACAGCAGCCCGATTGGCGGGACGTTCGAGCGCGAATGGCTGGCGGTGCTCGATCCTCGCGCGATGAAGGATCCGGTCGCGCCCGGGTGCGACAACGCCTTCGGCGAGATCAAGCGCGACGCGCAGGACATCCAGCGCGGCGTCAACACGGCCGACGAAGCGGCGCGTCAGGCCGACGTGCTGCCGGGGATCCGACGCAGTGTGCGGCAGCGATTCCGATTAGACTTGGTGCGGTGAAGATCGGCATCGATGCCAGGAAGCTCCACGACTTCGGCATCGGCACCTACATCCGGAACCTCCTGCGGCAGCTCGCGCGGCTCGATCGGACGAGCGAGTTCGTGGTGCTGTGCCGGGCCGAGGACCGCGAGTCGCTCGCCTCGCTCGGCGACAATTTCCGGCCGCTGATCGAGACGTCGCCCAACTACTCCATCGCCGAGCAGGTCCGGATTCCGCTCGCGCTCCGGCGCGAGAAGGTGACGCTCTTTCACGCGCCGCACTACGTCTTGCCGCCGCTCGTGCGCTGCCGCTCGGTGGTGACGATTCACGACTGCATCCACCTGATGTTTCCGCAGTATCTGCCCAACCGGATGGCGCTGACGTACGCGCGGGCCTCAATCCGGTCCGCGGCGCGGCGGTCGACGCGCGTGCTGACGGTATCGGAGAGCTCGAAGCGCGACATCCTGCGCTTCGTCGATCTGCCGTCCGACAAGATCAACGTCATCTACAACGCCTACGACGAGCGGTTCGGCGTCGAGCCGCGCGAGGACGAAGTCGTCCGCGTGCGCGAGCGGTACCAGCTCCACGATGAGTTCGTGCTGTACGCCGGCAACGTCAAGCCGCACAAGAACCTCGAGCGGTTGATCGCCGCCTTCCATCTGGTCCGGCAGCGCGGCCTCGATCACCTCAAGCTCGTGCTGATCGGCGACGAAATCTCGCGGTACGCGGCGCTGCGCCGCGCGGTGCACAAGCACCAGCTCCATCAGTACGTGCGATTCCTGGGGTACATGCCCGAGGAAACGCTCGCAGTGCTGTACCGCCTCTCCGGCGTGTTCGTGTTCCCGTCGCTGTATGAGGGGTTCGGCCTGCCGCCGCTCGAGGCGATGGCCAGCGGCACACCGGTCGTCACGTCGAACGTGTCGTCGCTGCCCGAGGTGGCGGGCGACGCCGCCGTGCTCGTCGACCCGTACGACCCGAGCGCGCTCGCGGATGCGATGATGCGCGTGCTGACCGACGAAACGCTGCGCAGAGATCTGCGCCGGCGCGGCCTCGAACGCGCGCGGCAGTTCTCCTGGGAGCAGTCGGTCCGCCGGGTGCGCGAAATCTACGGAGAAGTCGCCAGTTGAAGCTCGCGTTCGTCCACGACTGGCTCACGGGAATGCGCGGCGGCGAGAAGGTGCTCGACGCGCTGTGCGAGCGGTTTCCCGGCGCCGAACTGTTCACGCTGGTGCACGTGAAGGGCTCGGTCTCGCCCGCCATCGAGCGCCGTCCCATCCACACGTCCTTCGTGCAGCGGCTGCCGCTGGCGCGGCGCTTCTACCGGCAGTATCTGCCCTTCTTCCCCACCGCGATCGAGCAGTTCGACTTCGACCGCTTCGATCGCGTGGTCAGCATCAGCCACTGCGCGGCGAAATCGATCGTCCGTCCGGGCCGCGTGCCGCACCTCTGCTACTGCCTGACGCCGATGCGCTACGCCTGGGATCAGTTCGACCAGTATTTCGGGCCCGAACGCATCGGCCGGATGCCGAGCGCGGCAATGCGGCGCGTCATGGCGCGGATGGCGCGATGGGACCGCGACACCGCGGACCGGGCGGACCGCTATGTCGCTATCTCTCATCATGTTGCGGGCAGGATCCGCCGATACTATAATCGCGAGGCGACAGTGGTGTATCCCCCCGTCGACACTCAATTCTTCCAGCCAGGGCCGTGCGAGGCGTCCGACAAGCGGTCCGGTCAACCGTTTGCGCTCGTCGTGTCGGCCCTTGTGCCCTACAAGCGCATCGATCTCGCCATCGAAGCCTGCCGGCGCGCGCGCGTGCCGCTGACGGTCGCCGGCGACGGCCCCGAGCGGGCGCGGCTCGAGCGGACAGCCAACGGCGACGTCCGTTTTCTCGGACGGCGGACCGACGAAGAGATCCGCGATCTGTACCGCCGCGCTTCGGTCCTGCTGATGCCGGGCGAAGAGGACTTCGGCATCGTCCCCGTCGAGGCACAGGCGTGCGGGACGCCCGTTGTCGCGCTCGCGCGCGGCGGCGCGCTCGAGACGATCGTGCCGGACGAAACCGGCGCGCGCGTCGACGAGCCGGCACCTGATGCGTTCGCGGCCGCGATCGCGCGCACGCTCGACCACTCCTTCGATCGCGGCGCCCTCCGCGCCCACGCCGAGCGGTTCAGCCGCGCCCGGTTCGTCGACGAAATGGCTGCGCTCATCGACAACGACGGCGGTCGCGCGCGGTGATTCGACACAACCGCCTGCTCGTCGCGTTCTACGTCATTTCCGACGCCCTGCTCGGCGTCACCGCCTTCATCATCGCCTACGCGCTGCGCTTCCATACGCCGCTCGTGACGATGCTGATCCCGGTGACCAAGGGCGTGCCACCGCTGCGGCAATACGTAAACGTGCTGCCGTTCATCATGGGCCTCGTGCCGCTCGGCTTCCAGCTGCAGGGGCTCTACCGGCTGCGGCGCGGCAGCTCGCGGGTCGACGATTTTTTCGCCGTCTTCGTCGGCACGATCCTGGCCATCGTCTTCGGCATCGTCGCCACCCTCTACACCCAGACGTACTTCGCGCCGGGTCTGCGCGCGCGTGGCGAGCTCGAAGTGTCGCAGCCGGTCTGGGTGATCTTCCTCGTGTTGAACGTCGGCCTGGCGTTCGCGTCGCGCGAGCTCGTGCGCGAAGTGCTCGAGCGCCGGTGGCGCGCGGGGATCGGACTGAAGCGGGTGCTCATCGCCGGCACGGGCGAGCTCGGACGTCTCGTCGCCGACAAGATCCTCGAGCACCGCGAGCTCGGCTATCAGATCGTGGGCTTCGTGGACGACAGGCCCGGCGACCATCTCGGCTACCGCGGCCTGCCCCTGCTCGGTGCGGTCGGCGAGGCGGCGGAGATCGCCGTCCGCGAGACGATCGATCATCTGTATGTCGCGCTCGAGCCCGAGCAGCACATGCAGATGCTCGGGCTGATCGAAGCGACGAGCCGCGAGTGCGTCGACGTGAAGGTCGTGCCGGATCTGCTGCAGGTCATCGCGCTGCGGGCGCGGCTGGAGGATCTGGACGGCGTCCCGGTCATCAACATCAACGACGTCCCGCTCCAGGGCTTCAACAGCATCGTCAAGCGCGCCATCGACGTCGCGATTTCGAGCGTGGCGCTGATCGTGCTGGCCATCCCGCTCGCCGTGATCGCGGCGCTCGTCAAGCTGACGTCGCGCGGCCCGGTGTTCTACCGGCAGGAGCGGATGGGGCTCGACGGCAAGCGGATCGACATCTGGAAATTCCGATCGATGCACCACCAGGCCGAGCGTGAGACCGGCCCGGTCTGGGCGCGCGAGAACGACCCGCGGGTCACGATGCTCGGACGGTTCTTGCGCCGTTCCAACGTCGACGAGCTGCCGCAGCTGTGGAACGTGCTGCTGGGCGACATGTCGATTGTCGGGCCGCGGCCCGAGCGTCCGCACTTCGTCGAGCAGTTCAAGAACCGAATCCCGCAGTACATGCTGCGCCACAAGGTCAAGGCCGGACTGACCGGCTGGGCGCAGGTGCACGGGTGGCGCGGCAACACGTCGATTGAAAAGCGCATCGAGTACGACCTGTACTACATCGAGAACTGGTCGGTCCGCCTCGACATCAAGATCATGTGGCTGACGCTCCTGCGCGGGTTCTTCCACAAGCACGCGTACTGATGAAAAAGCGCGTCGTCATCACCGGAGCCGCCGGCTTCATCGGCTCTCATCTCGCGGAAGCGCTCCTCGACCGGGACTACTCGGTCGTCGGCATCGACAACCTGCTGACGGGCGACACGGCGAACATCGCGCACCTGCACAACCGCGATTTCGTCTTCATCAAGCACGACGTCACTAATTACATCTACATCGAGGGACCGGTCGACTACGTGCTGCACTGGGCGAGCCCCGCGAGCCCCATCGACTATCTGGAGCTGCCGATTCCCACGCTGAAGGTCGGCGCGCTCGGAACGCACAAGGCGCTCGGCCTCGCCAAGGCCAAGGGCGCGGTGTTCGTTCAGGCATCGACTTCCGAGGTGTACGGCGATCCGCTCGAGCATCCGCAGAAAGAGACGTACTGGGGCAATGTGAACCCGGTCGGCCCACGAGGCGTCTACGACGAAGCCAAGCGCTTTCCCGAGGCGATGACGATGGCCTACCACCGGTACCACGGTGTGGACACGAAGATCGTCCGGATCTTCAACACCTACGGGCCGCGCATGCGCGTCAACGACGGCCGCGCCGTGCCGGCGTTCATGTCGCAGACGCTCCGGAACGAAGACGTCACCGTCTTCGGCGACGGCAGCCAGACGCGCAGCTTCACCTACATCACGGACCTCGTCGACGGCATCATCCGGCTGATGCTGTCGAAGGAGAACGACCCCATCAACATCGGCAACCCGCGCGAAATGACGATCAAGCAGATCGCCGAGACGATCATCCGGATGACAGGATCGAAAAGCCGCCTGATCTACAAGCCGCTGCCGACCGACGACCCGAAGCAGCGCCGGCCCGACATTACGCGCGCGAAGACGCTCCTCGGCTGGGAACCGAAAGTCCAGCTCGAAGAGGGCCTGGTGAAGACGATCGAGTATTTCCGCAGTAAGGTAAAGTAGCGCGAAGGCTTCAGCCGAGCGCTCCGGCCGGGCGCTCCAGCCGAGCCGTGTGTAATGGAACTCTACCAGGTCGACGAAGACGGGTTCCTCTTCATCTCGCCATGTATCGACGACTGGGCGAACGTGGCCGCCGCAGGCATCGACGTCGTCATCGACCTCGAGGGCGGTGTCGACGAGTGCATCCCCACCGACATCAATCACTGCCTCTACGTGTACTTTCCAATCGCGGACGACGACGAAGCGCTGCCGCCGATCAGCAAACTGAAGGCGGTCGCACGGCTCGGCGCGTCACTCATCACCGACGGGCACCGCGTTCTGTCGCATTGCGGGATGGGCTTCAACCGATCCGCGCTCGTCGCGGGGATGATTCTCGTGGAGCTCGGGATTCCCGGTCCGCGCGTCGTCGAGCAGTTGCAGAGGCGACGGCCCGGAGCCCTGTACAACGATCACTTCGCTGACTTTCTGCGCGGCGTCAGCGTGTAGCTACCGGCCTACCAGCGGATCTGCATGTAGCCGGCGACGGTGATCCCGAATGTCTGCGCAAACTGCCCGTACTGCGGCGAGTCGACGACCGCGATGACATCGCGGGGATTGTTGTGGCTCGTGAAGTTGAAGAACTGCAGGCCGAGGTCCGCCTTGCGGGACATCACGTCGAACGTCTTGAAAACGGTCAGGTCCGCCGCGAAGTAGTCCGGGAAGCGCTCGCTGTTAGGCGGCTCCGCGTAATGCTGGAAGACGTTCAGCGCGGAGTACGGGAACCCGGTCCGCCATTCGACCGCAGGCGACAGGACGATGCGCATCGGCAGCGAGAAGGTGGCCCAGCCGCGCAGTCGATGCGGCACGTCGGCGTTAATCGGCACGCGGGCGCCCGGCTCGAGCAGCGGCGCATCGAGGTTCGTGAAGAGCGACCCGAAATCGTTGATCTCCCCGATCGACGACGACCGTACATAGCTGACGAACACCTGCGAACCGTTCTGCCACGTCTTCCGCACCGCCAGTTGCAGCTCCCGGTATCGGCTCTCGCCCACGCCCTCGAGCGCTGCGAGGCCGCCGCCATCCGGCAGAACCACCGTCGGCAGCCGCGAGCCGTTGCGCTGTCGCACGCCGGCCTGCAGCTCCAGCGTCGGCGTCAGGCGGTGTTCGACTTCGAGCGCGACGGCATCCGCGCGCGGCAGCGGCAGCGGCGCAACCCACGGCTGATAGACCAGGCGCTGCATCATCCGTCCGCTGTCCAGATCGAACGTCATGTCGGTGCGGGAGGGAAAGTGTCCGAACGCCTGCGCGGCGAGCGGCACGCGGCCGGCGAACCGGCCGACGCTGCCCCGAAGGGTCGTCCGGCCGGCCTGGTCGAGCGTATAGCGGACGCCCAAGCGCGGCGCCGCGACGAGCGCGTCCGCAGTCGCGCCGCCGTCGACGCGGACGCCGAGGTCGACCTGCAGGCGCCGCGTCACGTCCCACAGGTCGCGCGCGCCAACCCCGCCGTAGACCTCCGTCGGATTCAGCGAGCCGGCCTGGCCGAACTGAATCAGGCGCGCCAGCCGGCCGGCGTTGTCCGTGATCCGGATGCCCTGATCGGTGACCGTCCCGCTCATCGAGCGGCGGCGGACGCCGCCGTTGATGGACAGGGTGTGCGTGCCGAGCGCGACGACGCCTGCGCGCTCCCACGTCACCGACACATTCTGCCGTGCCCCGGAAACGTCGACCCTCGAGAACCAGTTCTGCTGCCAGCCGTTCGGCGTGAGGATGGCGTCGCCGCTGCCCTGCGACGCGAGCGTGGTGCTGTGACGCGTCACGCCGATGCGGACGGTCAACAAATCACGCGGGGTGAGCACGATCCGGTCGGTGATCCCGACGAACGCGTCGGAGACGTCGACGTCGGGCACCGTGCTCTCCGGACGCAGCGAGCTCAAACCGGAATCGGTCGTCGTGACGGGCGCGAACAATCCTTCGACGGTGATTTCGTGCCGTGTCGACTGCTGGTAATCAATGCGCGCGAACGACGTGAGTCCGGTCGAACCGATGTTGGGAGTGCCCGACTGACCGGTGACGCCCGCCACCGGCACGCGCTCGAAGTTGAATTCCGTCGAGGCGAAGTATCGCAGCTTGCCGACACGTCCGCCGACGTAGGCGCGCGGGAAAAACGCTTCGATGCGGCCGAGGCCGAGGCGGCTCAGACGCGGCCGCGGGATGAATCCCTGGACGCCGGCCACCATTTGATCGGGACCGGCCGTCGTCTCGATCGAGGCGGCCGATCCGACCACGTCGCGAAACTCGGCCGAGATCGGTTCGCGCAGGACCGCCATGCCGCGCACCGCCTCCACCGGGAGGTCGATGGCAACCGTGCCGCTGATCGGATCCGTGACATCGAAGCCGTCGATCCACAGAGTCGACTCGTGCGGCCGCGTGCCGCCGATGCGCAACAGTCCGTCGCGGCCGCGCACGACGCCCGGCATCAGCGGCAGCGACTGCAGGATCCGCGGACGCGCCGTCGGCAGCCGCTGCGCCAGGGGTGCGGTCATCGTGCTGCCAAGGTGCTCCATCGAGGCGCCCGCCGACGTCAGCACGGACGCGACGACCTCCGTGGTTTCTGTCGCGTGCGCGATCGCCAGGACGACGCGGTCCGACTTCGCGCCCGGCAGATGCGCGGTCTCGAAGCCGTCGAGCGACACGTCAATCGTGTCCGACGGCTGGATCGCGGAGTTGTCGAAGCCGCCGTCGAGTCCCGTGTCCGTCGACAGCACGACCGCGTCGCCTCGATGCACTTCGATGTGGGCGCCCGGAAGGGGCAAGCCCGTCTGGTCGACGACGACGCCGCGCTGGAGCGCAGAGGATGTCAGGCCCAGCGCTAAAGCGAGAACGAAAGAAACCATGTGGGGGATAACGGATAATGTTTCGGTGACACCAGTTACGGCCGCGAAACACGGCCTGTTCGCTGCGCTTGCACTCGTCTTTATACCTCACGCGGCCATATGCCAACCGATGGAGATGCCCCCGGCGACGCAGCCGGCCGCCTCGACCGCTCCGCTGACGGCGATTGCCTACCGTCCGGTGACTCCGGCCGAACGCGTCGACTGGGTCGTCGACGGCACAATCGGCATCCGCAGCCTGACCGTGGTCGGGCCGATGGGCGCCGCGTTCCTGACGGCGACGAATTCGCCCGGGGAATGGGGACGCACGTGGAGCGGCGTGGGCAAGCGCTACCTGCAGCGAGAGGCAGACGTCGCGATCTCGAGCGCGATCGAAGCGGGAGCAGGCGCGCTGTGGGGCGAAGATCCGCGATACGTGGCATCGGGCCGGAAAGGCATCTGGCCGCGCGCGCGCTATGCGATCAAGACCGCCGTGCTCGCTCAGCGATCTGACGGCCATCTGGCGCCGGCATGGGGACGCATCGCCGGCAACACGGTCAACAACGTCATCGAGAATGCGTGGCTGCCGCCGAGCGCGACGACGCCCGGCCAGACGCTGCTGCGAGCGGCGCTCGGTTTTCTGACGCGGATGGGCGGCAACGCGTGGGACGAGTACTGGCCGGACGCGAAGAAGCTGATCGCCCGGAAATTCCGCCGTCCGTAAAGACGACGACCTACCTCCCGAAACGCAGACGCGAGCGCTCGCGAGCGGCTGCCGCAACCTCTTCGTGGTTGCGCGGCGCAGCGGCTGTCGTGCACGAATCGATCAGCCGGCGGGCGACTTTGAAGACGTCCTCGACGCCGCGGTTGAACGCGGCCTCGTTCGTCTTCGACGGCGCGTTGAATCCCGTCAGCTTGCGGACGAACTGCAGCGACGCGGCGCGGATTTCCTCATCGGTCGCGGGAGGGTCGAAGTTGAAGAGCGTCTTGATGTTCCTGCACATACGCTCGGCTAAAGCCTTGGTGCTCCTTTCTTACCGCGTGAGCTTCCGGTACTTGATGCGGTGCGGCTGGTCTGCGACGGAGCCGAGACGGCGATGCCGGTCCGCTTCGTAGTCCTGGTAGTTCCCTTCGAACCACACGACCTCGCTGTCGCCCTCGAACGCGAGCATGTGGGTGGCGATGCGGTCCAGAAACCACCGATCGTGGCTGATCACGACGGCGCATCCCGCGAAGTTGAGCAGCGCCTCCTCGAGCGCGCGCAGCGTGTCGACGTCGAGGTCGTTGGTCGGCTCGTCGAGCAGCAGCAGGTTGCTGCCCTTCTTGAGCAGCTTGGCCAGATGGACCCGGTTGCGCTCGCCGCCCGACAGGGTCCCGACTTTGCGCTGCTGCCCCGCGCCTTTGAAGTTGAACCACGACACGTACGCGCGCGACGCGACCTTCTTCTTGCCGAGCTCGATTTCGTCGTTGCCGCCGGATATCTCTTCCCAGACCGTCTTGTTGCCGTCGAGCGCGTCGCGGCTCTGGTCGACGTATCCGATCTGCACCGTGTCGCCGATCCTGAGCGCTCCCGCGTCCGGCTTCTCCTGCCCCGTGATCATCCGGAACAGCGTGGTCTTGCCGGCGCCGTTCGGGCCGATGACGCCGACGATGCCGCCGCGCGGCAGCGTGAAGTCGAGGCCGTCGATCAGGACGTTGTCGTCATACCCCTTGCGCAGTCCGCGCGCCTCCACGACGACGTCGCCGAGCCGCGGGCCCGGCGCAATGTAGATTTCGGCGGTCTCGATCTTCTGCGCAGTGTCCTGCTTCAGCAGGTCTTCGTAGGCGTTGAGACGGGCCTTGCCCTTCGCCTGGCGCGCGCGGGGTGACATGCGGATCCATTCGAGCTCGCGCTCGAGCGTCTTCTGGCGGCGGGTCTCCGCCTTCTCCTCCTGCGCCAGGCGGCCCTGCTTCTGTTCGAGCCACGACGAATAGTTGCCTTCCCACGGAATGCCGCGGCCGCGATCGAGCTCGAGAATCCAGCCGGCGACGTTGTCGAGAAAGTACCGGTCGTGCGTCACCGCGACGACGGTGCCCGGATAGTCCTTGAGGAACCGCTCGAGCCAGGCCACCGATTCCGCGTCGAGGTGGTTCGTCGGCTCGTCGAGCAGCAGGAGATCCGGCGACTGCAGCAGCAGGCGGCAGAGGGCGACGCGCCGCCGTTCGCCGCCCGACAGCTTCGCGACGTCGGCGTCCGGCGGCGGCAGGCGCAGGGCGTCCATCGCGAGCTCGAGCCGCGAGTCGAGGTCCCACGCATTGGCCGCTTCGATCTTGTCCTGCAGCTTGCCCTGCTCCTCGAGGACCTTGTCCATTTCGTCCGGCGACAGATCCTCGCCGAGCTTCGCATTCACCTCGTCGTACCGCGTCAGCAGCGCCTTGATCGGGGCCACGCCTTCCTCGACGTTGCCGAGCACGGTCTTGTGCGGATCGAGCTTCGGTTCCTGGTGCAGGAACCCGACCGTCGCCTTCTCCGCCTTGAAGGCTTCGCCGATGAACTTCGTGTCCTCTCCGGCCATGATCTTCAACAGGGAGCTCTTCCCTGCGCCGTTCAGGCCGAGGACGCCGATCTTGGCGCCGAAATAGAACGAGAGCCAGATGTCCTCGAGCACTCGGGTATCGGGCTGGTGCACCTTGCCCAGCCCCTTCATGGTGTAAATGAATTCAGGCATCTTCAGATTGCGGATTGCGGAATGCGGATTGTGGATTGGATTGTGGATTGTGGATTATCAGCGGTTGCGCGCCCCCATGGCGCGCGTCGAACCGCCGAACAAACTGCTAGCGTACAATCTTCCGGACTCGCCCGCAATCCTCTGTGACCTCTGTGGAATCCGCAATCCGCAATCCGCAATCCGCAATTCGCAGGATTCTGCACGTCGACATGGATGCGTTCTACGCGTCGGTCGAACAGCGCGACGACCCGTCGCTGCGCGGCAAGCCGGTCGCCGTCGGGGGGCAGCCGCACCAGCGCGGCGTCGTGGCGGCGGCGAGCTACGAGGCGCGCGCCTTCGGCGTCCATTCGGCGATGTCGATGGCGAAAGCCGTGCGCCTGTGCCCGTCGCTCGTCATCGTGCGGCCCGACTTCGCGCGCTACCGCGCGGCGTCGAACGCGGTGTTCGCGATCTTCCGCGAAGCGACGCCGCTCGTCGAGCCGCTGTCGCTCGACGAGGCGTATCTCGACGTGACTGAGAACGCGTGGGGCGAGACGCTGGGCCGCGACGTGGCGAAGCGCCTGAAGACGCGCATCCGGACGGAGACGGGTCTGACGGCGTCCGCGGGCGTCGCGCCGAACAAGTTCCTCGCGAAGATCGCGTCGGGATGGAAGAAGCCGGACGGCCTGACCGTCATCAGCCCCGAGCGCGTCGAAGCCTTTCTGCAGCAGCTGCCGGTCGATGCGCTCTGGGGCGTCGGCCCGGTGACCGCCGGCAAGCTGCGCGCGCGCGGCATCGAAAAGCTCGTCGACGTCCGCGCCTCCGATCCGGCCCTGCTGCACGACACGGTCGGCAGTCTCGCCGGCTGGCTGCGGCAGCTCGCGACCGGCATCGACGATCGCCCGGTCGTCCCGAACCGGACCGTCAAATCATCGGGCTCCGAGAACACCTACCCGGAAGATCTGATCGACCTGGACACCATCCGCCGCGAGATCGGGGAAATGGCCGGGCACGCCATCACGTGGCTCGCGCGGAAACAGCTGCTGGCGCGCACGCTGACCATCAAGGTGCGTTACGACGACTTTACGACCATCACGCGCA
>DASQHH010000361.1:0-8656 GCA_035632195.1 Vicinamibacterales bacterium | reverse complement strand
AGGCGAGCCGGCTGCTCGCGACGTCCGCTATCCCGGCCGCGATTCTACGGTCCGTTGAACAATACACGGCCGACACCCGTCTCGCCGACGATCTGACGATTCTGGTCCTTCGGCGCCGCCCGCTCGCCATCTAAAATAAGGATTCCGGCAATCTCTGATGCGCATCCGTCTGGCGGCGATCGCCGCCGTGTCAACGCTCGCATTCGTCCTCGGTACCGCGGCGCCCGTCCGGGCGCAGGACGATCAGATCGAGAGGCTGCTCCGGCGGCTCGAGGAGCTGGTTTAGACCAACCTCGTCGAAGGGGGTGCCCGCGGGATTCTCCGCTTCCGTGATCCCGTCGCTGTACACGCCAATCAGATCGTCGAGCTCGAGCGTGGCATGGCCCGCCGCATAGGTGGAGTGGTCGAACATGCCGAGCGCGATACCGCCTTCCGTCAGCCGCTCGCACGGGCCCGAGGCGCGCAGCACGAGAGGCGGCGTGTGGCCCGCGCTCACATACGTCAGGTCCCCGGTGCGTGGATCGAAAACGGCGTAGAAGAGCGTAATGAACCGCGTCCGCGGCGCCTGCCGGCAGACCTGGACGTTCAGCCGGGTCACGAGCTCAGCCGGCTCGAGCTGCTCGTCGACGAGGGTGCGCATCATGGCCAGCAGCAGCGCCATGAGCAGCGCGGCGGGACTCCCTTTCCCGGCGACATCGCCGAGCGCGATGGCGACGCGGCCGTCGGTCAGGGGCAGGATGTCGAAGAAATCGCCGCCGACGGTGTTCGCGGGCCGGCTCGCGCCCGCGGTTTCGACGCCGTCCGCCGCGAACTGCCCGCTCGGCAGCATCGCCTGCTGAATCTGCCGCGCGATCTCGAGATCGTTCTTGAGCGACAGGCGGTCTGCGACTTCGAGCAGGACCAGCAGGTTCATGAGCGCGAAGGCCATGACGAGCGACATCGTGCCGTCGGGGAACGCGAATCCGGGAAACACGACGGTGACCGGGCCGACGTGCTCGCTCCCGAGGCGGATGCCGCGGAACAGACTCAGGAGGCCCGTCGCGGCGAAGAACAGTGCAAAGGCATAGACGACCCGCCGCGCCGGCGACAGCCGCATCGTGAACGCGACGAAGAACGTCTTGACGTGTTCCCACGCCCGCCGGTGCCACGCGAGGCGCTTCAGCGCCTCCTTGTCATGGCCGCGCGTGAAGAATTCGTACGCTTCTTTCGTGTCGCGCGTGAAGAGCCGCTGAAGGTCCTCGGCCTTGAGGTCCCGCGTATAGGTGTCGAAAAAGTCGGCGATGCGGTTGGGCGCGCCTCGAATGGTCATGAGCGCGTCAGACGATTCCGAGCTCCCGGCCGACCCTTCCGAATACGTCGAGCGCGAACTGCAGTTCGTCACGTGTGTGCGTCGCTGTGACGATTGTGCGCACCCGCGCCTTGTCCCGGGCGACCGTCGGAAAGGCGATCCCCTGCGCGAACACACCTTCGGCGAAGAGGCGATCCGACAGCTTCATCGCCAGCGCGCCCTCACCGACGATGACCGGGGTGATCGGGCTCTCGCTGAGACCGGTATTGAACCCGAGCTTCTGGAGACCGGCCTTGAAGAACGTGGTGTTGTCCCAGAGGCGCTGGATGATCTGAGGCTCCTTCTCGAGCACGTCGATCGCCGCGATGCATGCGGCGGCGACGGCCGGCGGGTGCGAGGTGGAGAACAGGAACGGCCGCGCGCGGTGATACAGGAAATCGATCAGCGTGCGCGAGCCCGCGACGTAGCCGCCGAGCGCGCCGACGGCCTTCGAGAGCGTTCCGACCTGGATGTCGACGCGTCCGTGCATGCCGAAATGATCGATCGTTCCCCTGCCGTTCGCGCCGAACACGCCGCTCGCATGCGCGTCGTCGACCATCATGATGCAGCCGAACTCCTCGGCGAGCGCGCACAGCTCGGGCAGCGCGCCAACGTCGCCGTCCATGCTGAACACGCCGTCGGTGATCAGCAGCTTCCGCTGGCCCGCCGGCAGGTCCCTCAGGATTGTTCGCGCGGCCGCGGCGTTCTTGTGCGGAAACACCTTGATCGCCGCCCGGCTCAGGCGACACCCGTCGATGATGCTCGCGTGATTGAGCTCGTCGGAGACGACGACATCGTCCTTGGTTAATACGGCGGCCACGGTGCCGGCGTTCGCTGCGAACCCGCTCTGGAAGACGACGACCGCTTCGGTCTTCTTGAACGCCGCCAGCCGGCGCTCCAGTTCCATGTGGACGTCCATGGTGCCGGCGATGGTCCGGACCGATCCCGATCCGACGCCGAGCCTGCGGGTCGCGTCGAGCGCCGCCTCGCGCAGCGCAGGGTGAGTCGTCAGACCGAGGTAGTTGTTCGAGGAGAGGTTGACGACCTGACGGTGGTCGAACGTCGACTTCGGCTTCTGTTCGCCGTCGAGGACGCGTAGATGACGGTACAGCCCCTGGGACTTCAGCGAGTCGAGCTCGGAGGCGAGGTACGAAAGCGGATCCGTTCGGACTGGCATCCGGCCAGTATATTCGGACGTGTTAATGCGAGAGGAAAATCGTGGCCCACGGAAGAATCGCGGCGGCGATGTACACCGCGTTGAGCGCTGCGACCAGCAGGTGGACGCGGCGGAGGTGGAGCACGATGCCGAGGCCGACCGCGAAGAGCTTCACGGCAGCCAGCCCGGTCATCAACCCCATCACGGCGACCGCCGAGCTGACGATCGGGTTGGCTTCGATGGACGGTCCCCACGTGCGAACGCCGAGGTAGGTGAAGACGCCGTCGCACAGCTGCACGAGAAAGAACCCGACGACCATCACGTCGCCAAAGAAGCTCCTCTGTTCCGACAGTCGGCAAAAACGTTCCATCCGCGTGGCGCGTAGCGCCTCCTGCGGATCGCACGATCAAAACAGATGCCCTTCTCTCCCGCGGCGGTCTCCCGCTTCACTTGATGCGCTGCAGTCGGACGTCCTGGCTCGCCGCGATTTCCTCGATGATCACCGACAGGATGGCGGCGCTCGGAATCGCGAGAATGGCGCCGACGATGCCCCAAAGCGCGCCGCCGATGAGCAGCGCCGTCATGACGGCCACCGGGCTGACGCCGACGCGGCGCTCCATGATCTTCGGCACCAGCACGTTCGCTTCGAGCTGGTGCAGGACGAGGAAGTAGACGCCGACGGTCAGCGCCAGTTTCGGCGACACCGTCAGCGCGACTGCGACCGCGGTGACGCCGCCGATCACCGGTCCGACAATCGGAATCGTCTCGCCGAGCGCGGCCACGAGCGCGATGACGTAGAAGTAGGGCACCGACAGCATCCAGAGGCCGATCGCCGCGAATGTGCCCATCACCCCGGCCAGAACGAACTGCGCGCGCAGCCACGCGCTGACCCGCACGACCGCCGCGAGCGACGCCGTCGCCACGTCGGCTCTGCGCCCCGCCGGCACGAAGCGGATGAGGTATTCGAACATCGGCTCCGCCTCGACGAGCAGGTAAAAGCTCAGGATCACGACCGTGACGACGCCGAACACACCGCCGATGAGCGTGCCGATGGCCACGAGCACGGTGCCGACGGCGTTGGTGGCCGTGCTGGTCGGCGCGTTCTGCACCGCCTGCTGCAGCGTCACGCGGCTCCGGCTCGACATCAGACCGTATTCGATGAAGAAGGACTGCGCTTTGTTGAACTCCTCCGGCAGCTTCGCCCACAGCGCTTCTGCCTGCGAGACGAGAGGCGGTACGACCGCGAGCGCCAGCAGAATCAGGATCGAGACGATCGTTCCGTAGATGAGCAGAATGGCAAGCCAGCGCGGTAGTCGCCGCCGATCGTCAGGGCGCGGCCGTTCGATGAGGCGGACGAGCGGCGAGAACCCCATGGCAGCGAGCGCGCTGATGTAGATGAGCAGGAGCGCCTCGCGGGCAGCCCAGAGCGCCGCGACGAGGGTGACGACGCCCGCGACCGTTGCGACCGTCTGCACCATCCGACGGGTGAAATCGCGGTCGGAGATCACATTACAACTGCTGGCTGCAAATCACCTGCCGAGGTAATCCGCCGTGAAGCGCGCCATCAGATCGAAGATCTCGGACAGTTCGGCCAGCGGGGCGAGGAACACCACACGGAGAAAGCCATCCTCTTTCGGCAGTCCGAAGCCGGAACCGTAAACGCACAGCACGCCGGTGGCGCGGAGCAGAGCGAGCACGTAGTCTTCGTCGGTCTTGCCCTTCGGCAGGTTGACCTTCGGCATCGCGTAGAACGCCGCGGTCGGCGCCACGCAGCTGACGCCGGGAATCGCACACAGGCGTTCAACGGTCAGCGTGGCGCGCGCGCGCAGCGCGTCCCGGAACCCGGTCTGATGGGAGCGGTCGCCGTTCAGCGCCGGCGCAATCGCGTATTGCATCGGTACTGTGCTGCACAGCCGCCCGTCGGCGAGCTTCCGCACGGCCGCGAGCACACCGTCGAGGCGCGGCGATCGGCCGACCGCCATCCAGCCCGTGCGCCAGCCTGGCGCGAGGTACGCCTTCGACAGGCTCGAGAACGAAATGATCGGAGCGTCGGGGTCGAGTATGCCAAGGGGCTCGACCGGACCGTCAAAGCCGAGGTCCCCGTACACCTCGTCGGCCAGAATCGCCAGGCCGTGCTCGTCTGCAAAGGTCAGCAGCGCCTTGCGTGTGTCGCGGGAGTACACGGCTCCGGTGGGATTGTTCGGATCGATGATTACCAGCGCCCGCGTGTTCGACGTCACGAGGCTGCGCAGGTGATCGAGGTCCGGCATCCAGCCTCGGTCCGGGTCGGTCCGGTAATACAACGTGCGCGCGCCGAGCTTGGCCAGGACAGCCGTGTACAACGGATACGTCGGCATCGGCACGAGCACTTCGCCGCCGTCCTCGATGAGAGCGCCCAGCGCGAGCTCGATGCCTTCGGAGGTGCCTGCCGTTATCAGGACGCGATCCGCCGATACCGGAAAACCGTTGCGGGTGTACTCGGCGGCCACGGCTTCACGCGCGGGCGCGATGCCAGCCGACGGGCCGTACGTGTTGTGGCCATCGCGCATGGCCCGCTCCACCGCGTCGATCAGGTGGGGCGGAGTCTTGAAGCCGAACGCCACCGGATCCCCGATATTCAGATAGCGGACTTTCGTTCCGGCGGCCTCCACGCGCTGCGCTTCCCCGACAATCGCTCGGATGGCATAGGTGAAACGATGAACGCGGGCTGCGGTCGGGATGGCGGCGGCCGGGGTCTTGGTTGCGGGCACGTTGAGATTGTATGGCGAACCTCAGGGTCGTTTTTACACGGCTGCCGGAGCGCGATCCGACCAAAATCGAGTAAGAACTACACGATTTAGCATGAGAATCAGTCCGTCCAATCGAGCCTTTCGTATATCAAGTTGTTTAAATACAACAATTTATCGATTTGGCAGGCTGCTTGGACTACACCCCGGTGGATGAAAAGGGGCAGATTCATCATCGCGGCTGCGGCACTCCTGGTGGCAGCCGAGGCTGTCGGGTCCGCTGACACGCAGCAACCGCCAGTTTTCCGGTCCGGCGTTGACCTTGTGCGGGTTGCTGCCGTCGTCCGTGACCGTAAGGGGCATTTCGTCGAGGACCTGACCGCACGCGACTTCGAGGTTCTCGAAAACGGTCGTCCCCGATCCATTACCGATTTCCATCGGGACGTCGCCAATGTGAGCATCGCGATGCTGTTCGACGTGAGCGGGAGCATGGAAGGTCATCTCCCGGACGCGCGCGAAGCGGCTCGCCACACTCTGAGCTGGCTCGACCCGCTCGACGAAGCGGCGGTTTTCACGTTCGACACGAGGCTGGACGAAACAGTCCCCTTCACCGAGGGGCTCAGGACGCTGCCGGACTCGATGACGACGATCGTGCCGTTCGGCGCGACGTCGCTGCATGACGCGATTGCGGCAACCGCGCGCCGCGTAGGGATGCGGGAGGGTCGCCGGCGGGGAGTGGTCGTCTTGACCGACGGCGCCGACAACTGGAGCCGGCTCGCGCCCGATCGCGCCGCGGCCATCGCGAGCGAAATCGACGTGCCGGTCTACATTCTCGGCGTCGTGCCGTCGATCGACAATCCGACGGCGGACACTGCGACCAATTCCGTCGAGCGGTCGGCATTGTCGGGACCGCTCGCGGATCTTGCCGCCGCGACCGGCGGCCACGTCTTCGTCGTGAGCACGCCTGCGCAGCGCAGCCAGGCGGCCCGGCAGATCGTCGACGAGCTGCGGCACCAATACCTCATCGCGTTCGAATCGAGCGGCGAACCGGGCTGGCATCCGCTCGTGGTCCGCGCACGGCAGAAGGACCTCATCGTCCGCGCCCGGAACGGGTACATGGCGGGGCGACCCGCGCAATCGTAGGAGGAGCTCATGTTTCGGAAAATGTTCGTGGCGATTCCCATCGTGCTGATGGCCGTCGGCGGAACGGCCTGCGCGTCGAAAAAGTTCGTCCGCACCAGCGTTGGAGAGGTCAACGACAAGGTCGACTCGCTCGGCCAGTCGGTCGAGGAGACGCAGGAGCGCACCCGCAAGAACGAGGGGCGTATTTCGGACGTGGACCAGAAGGCCGACGCGGCCACACAGTCCGCGCGCCAGGCCAACGACGCCGCGGCGGCGGCGCACTCCGCGGCCAACGCGGTCGGCACCAAGTTCGACGACTTCGACAAGTCGAACCGCCGCCTCGTGTACGAAGTGGTCCTGAATGAGGATTCGGGCAACTTCAAGTTCGGCAAGACCGAGCTGCCTGACGAAGCGAAGCAGAAGATCGACGAGATGGTGTCCCAGCTCAAGCAGGATCCGAAGAACATCTGGATCGAGATTGAGGGCCACACCGACAACGTCGGACCGAAGAACATCAACGAGAAGATCGGTCTCGAGCGCGCCGAGGCGGTCCAGCGGTATCTCTACGAGCAGTACCAGATTCCGCTGCACAAGATGAGCGTCATCAGCTACGGCGCGGAGAAGCCGGTCGCTCCGAACAAGACCAAGGAAGGCCGCGCGCAGAACCGCCGCGTTGTCGTGAAGGTCCTGGCGTAGTAGTCGTCCAAATCGAAGCTGCCCCGCCCCCGCGGGAAGGGAACCGAACCGATCGAACGATCGGCGGCCCCTCTCCCGCGGGGATCGTCTTTCGATAATCGGCAGTTCTGCGGTAGGCTCTGCGGCATGATCCGCACAGAGCTTTCCCTGCGTCTTCCGAACAACCCTGGCTCGCTAGGCAGCGTGTGCCGGTTGCTCTCGAACGAGCGCGTCAACGTGCTCGCGATGGCACTCGAGACCGGCGGCCAGCTGCGCCTCGTCGTCGACAATCACACCCACGCCGGCGCGATTCTCCGCGAGAACCACCACCAGGTAGCGGAGCGCGATGTCATCGTGACGGCCGTCCCGAACGGCCCCGGCGGCCTCGCCCCGATCCTGCGCCTGGTCAGCGATGCCAACATCAACGTCGAGTACGCGTACGGCGGCGGAGCCGAAAGCGGACCGATCGCGACCATCGTGCTGGGTGTGGACGACGCCGCCCGTGCGTCTGCGGCGGCGGGGGTCTGACGATTGCGCCTGTACGTCGAGCCGATGGACGCCGTACTGGTCGAGGTTAGCGCCGACGGCCGCGTTCGCTTCGATAACGAGGAGTGGACGACGCCGACGCTGCAGGAGCGGCGCGCGATCATCTACGCGGCCACCACCGCAATCGGTGAGCTGCAGGAACTGATCGACACACTGGAGGAGAGCTGATGGGCGGTGCGGATGCCGCCCGCCGGCGTCCTGAGGTCGTCGCCGCATTCGTCAACGCATTCGTCGTTCTCCTCCTGCCGGCGCTGATCGGCATTGGCGTGACGCTCTTTCCGCCGAACTCCCTGGGCACCACGGTTTACGCAGACAACTCATTCGCGGCATCCGCAGCGCGGCTCTCCGAAGGGCTCGCCGTGGTGGAGATTCCGCTCCTGCCGTTCGCCATGCTGGCTGGCTGGCGCACTTGGGTGCACGCGAAACGGTATATCGACGGGCAATCCGACGGTTGGCGAGGCGTCCTCGAGGGCAGCGCCGCGGGGTTCCTCGGCGCGCTGCTCGTTCTGCTGCCAGCGTGCATCGTCCGTCCGTTGCAAGCGCCGCCCTACGTGATCGTTTACGGCGGCGGCGCGGCGGTTCTCGGCCTCGCGTTCGGTCTCGTGCTCGCCCTCACGACGTTTGTGACGCTGTGGGTGCTCGGAGCGGAGCAGTCGGCGTCGGCGTCGTGATACGGTATGCTCCCCCCAAACGTCAGGAGTTGATCTCATGGGACGTTTCGCGCGAGCAGCCATCTGCGTATCGATCGCGGCATTCGCGGCGGGGTCCGCTGCCGCTCAGACGCCGATCATGCCGATCGTCGACCACATTCACCTGAACGTTCCGGATCAGGCGCAGGCCGTGCAGTGGTATCAGCAGAATTTCGGTGGCCAGGCGACGACTGAGGCCCCGGATCGGCTGATGTTCGGAGAGACCCGCCTGATTTTCCTGCGAAACGCCAAGGGCCAGCCGTCGCCTGGCAGCGCGCTCGATCACATCAGCTTTTCGTACGCCGACATCGACGCGAAGCTCAAGGAGCTCGAAGCGTCGGGCGTGAAGATCGTCGCCCCGGCGCGCGACGTCCAGGGCCGCTTCAAGTTCGCGATGGTCGACGACCCCTGGGGG
>DASQHH010000360.1:0-2884 GCA_035632195.1 Vicinamibacterales bacterium | reverse complement strand
CCGCTTCGTTCGGCTCGTCAGCCGGATCACACCCCCGAGCGCGTCGTTGCCGTGCAGATCGCCAGACGCGCCGCGCGCGACGTCGACGCGGTCGAGCGACGCCATCGGCACGCGGTCCCAGTAGACCCAGCCGCCGAACGGATCGTTCAACGGCACGTCGTCAGCGAGCACGATCGTCCGGCTCGCGCCCGACGCCGACAGCCCGCGGAGCGTGACGCCCTGCGTCGTCGGATTCGCGACGGCGGAGGTCGTGCGGCGGAAGAGGCTGAATCCGGGAACCACACGCAGCTGATCGTCGAGGCGCATCGCGGGCGCCGATTCGATCGCCGCCGCGTCCATCGTCGTCGCGCTCGTGTCGATGGCGAGGCGCGGCGCGTGCGGCTCACCCGATACCGTGATTCGTTCGGCGAGCCCTTCCGGACGAAGCTCGACGCGAATCGGTCCGGATGGGAGCGTCACGGCGCGATCCACCGGCGCAAATCCCGGGGCGTCGGCGCGGATCGTGATCGTGACCGACTGATCCGGCACGGCCACGGAGAACGTCCCGTCGGACTGCGTCTTCGTGCTTTCGCGGTGCGCCGACGTGATGACGGTCACGGTCGCGCCCGCGAGCGGAGCGCCTGTCACGTCGGTGACGAGGCCGGTGAGTGAGACCGGCGTCGGCTGCGTGGACGCCAGTATCAAGGCGAAGATGAGGCCGGTCATGGGTTAGGGTCGGGGTTCGCGTTGAAACGATATCCCACTCCACGCACCGTCAGCAGGTGTTTCGGGCGTGACGGTTCTTTTTCAATATACCGTCGCAAACGGACGATGAAATTGTCGATGGCGCGCGTGTCTGTGTCTTCGTGGAGGCCCCAGACCTGCTCGAGCATCGCCTTGCGCGACACGGCCCTCCCCTGGTGTTGAACCAGGTAGCGTAGCAGGTTGGCTTCCATCAGCGTGAGCTGCAGCACGCGGTCGCCGACGGCCAGCTCGAGGCGATCGAAATCGATGGTTTTTCCTGCGAACGTGAATCGATCATGCGGCGGGCCCGTCCCCTGGCGCGCCCAGGTGCTGCGCCGGAGCAGCCCGCCGATCCGCGCAAGCAGGATCGGCAGCTCCGCCGGCTTCGCGAGGTAGTCGTCGGCGCCGGCGGCGAACCCTTTGAGAACGTCGTCCGGCCGGCCGCGGGCCGTCAGGATGAGCACTGGGACGAAGTGCCGCTGCTGGCGCAGCTCCGTCACGACGGTGAACCCGTCCTTGCCCGGGAGCATGACATCGAGCACGACGAGATCGAACGGCGCGCGATCGGTGATCAACCGGGCGAGGGCTTTCTCGCCCGTGTCCACGACTTCGGCCTCGAACCCTTCGGCTTCGAGATTGAAGCACAGACCTTCGGCGAGGTGGTGTTCGTCCTCGACGATCAGGACACGGCCGCTCATGCCTGCGCCATCGGCAGGAGCAGCGTGAACGTGCTGCCGCGGCCCTGGCCGGCGCTCTCAGCGAACGCGCGCCCTCCATGTTTCTTCGCGACCGATCGCACGATGAACAGGCCGAGGCCCGTTCCCTTCGTGCGGACCGCGACGCTGGCCGGAATACGATAGAACCGTCTGAAGATGCGCTTCAGCTCCGCCGAGGAGATTCCGACGCCGTTGTCAGTGACCCTCACGGCAACGCGGGCGCTCTCAGGCTCTTCGACCAGTTCGACGAGCACTTTGGGCTCGCCGTGCGAGTACTTCACCGCGTTGTCGATCAGGTTCCACACGGCGGCCTTCAGCTCATCGCCGTCCCCGAGGACGATGGCGCGCGGCGTCCGGGCGACGTATTCGAGCGCGTCGGCGCCGAGATGGAACCGCGTCCGTGCCAGCTCGACGCACTCCTCGGCAATCTGGCCGAGGTCGAGGCGGACGCGCGTGCTGCGCCGGAGGATCGAGCCCGTCGCGCCGGCGCGCAGGACCTGATCGATCGTGTGGAGGAGCCGATCGCTGTCCTCGAGCATGATGCGGTAGAACTCGCGCCGCTTCGCGTCGTCGAGATCGCGTGATTGCAGCGTCTGCAGGTAGAGACGGATCGAGGCCACGGGCGTCTTGAGTTCATGGGTGACGGCGTTGATGAACGAGTCGTGCTGCTCGTTGCGTCGAATCTCGCGCACCAGGAAGATCGTATTGATCACGCCGAGCGCGATGATCACGAGGAAGAAGATGGATCCGAAGAAGACCAGCATCCCTTCGCGCCAGTTGATCACGAGCCAGCTGACGTTCAGCGTGACGGCTGCGGCGACGAGGCAGATCCCGAGCACGGTGAAGGTGATCGCCTTCCGCTTGCGGCCGGAAATCATTGTGTCAATCTTACAGACAGTCGCCGCTTCGTAGTGAACAGCGCAAACGAGCACAGCGCGTGAGCCGGCGGAGCCGACCCTGCCGCGATGCGTGGGCCCTCCGAGCGACGCGGCAGGGGAGTCCACAGGGTCGTATTCCCTCGGATTAAGTAAGCTAGGTGCGCTGATTCTTGGCGTTTCCGCGCCTTAGGGACTGGACATGAGGAGATACCTCTGGGTATTCGCGCTCGCCGCGCTGTCGTCGGGGTGCGCGATGGTCAAGCACAAGGCCGTCGGGATGGTCGCCGACACGCTCACATCGAGCGGCGACGTGTTCACGCGCGACGACGATCCCGAATTGGTCGGCGAAGCGATTCCGTTCGGATTGAAGCTGTACGAGTCGCTGCTCGACTCCTCCCCGAAGAACAAGAACCTGCTGATCGCCACGTGCAGCAACTTCACGCAATATGGTGTCGCATTCGTCGAAACACGCGCGTTGGAACTTGGCGAAGCGCAGCACCACGACGAAGTCGCGCACCTCAACGATCGGGCGCTCAAACTGTACCTGCGGGCCAAGGGATACTGCAT
>DASQHH010000359.1:0-5398 GCA_035632195.1 Vicinamibacterales bacterium | reverse complement strand
CCGTCGCGGTTGGCCGCCAGTTTGTCAGCATTCGCTTCGTCCAGTTTCGCCGTCACGTGCTTCTCGGCGCCGTCGCGGACGATGGTGAGATCCGCCGTCGATCCCGGACCCGCATCGGCCACGCGATTGCGCAGCGAGTTGGTGTCGTGGACCGGCTTGCCGTTGAACGATTTGATGACGTCGCCCTGCTTGAGTCCCGCGCGCTGCGCGGCGCTGTCAGGGCTGACCGCGCTGACGATGACGCCGGTCGCGTCCTTGAGTCCGAGGTTCGCCGCCATGTCGGGCGAGACCTGCTGCACCGTGACGCCGAGCTGCGACCGCGTGACCTTGCCTTTCGTCCGCAGATCGTCCATCACGTGCTTCGCCATATTCACTGGAATCGCGAACCCGATGCCGATGTTGCCCTCGCCGCCGGCCGAGAGAATCTGCGAGTTGATGCCGACCAGCTCGCCCTTCGTGTTCACGAGCGCGCCGCCGGAGTTGCCGTGGTTGATCGGCGCATCGGTCTGCAGGAAGTCTTCGTAGCTGCCGTCGCCGACGCCCGCCGCCGTCGAACGGCCCTTCCCGCTGATGATGCCCATTGTCACGGTCTCGCCGACGTCCAACGGATTGCCGACCGCGAGCACGACGTCGCCGACCTTGACCGCGTCGGAGTTTCCGAGCGCGACGGGATGGAGATCGCCGGCCGAGATCTTCAGCAGCGCCAGGTCGCTGGGCTTGTCGGTCCCGATGACTCTGGCCGTGAAGGTGCGGTCGTCGTTCAGGTTCACTTTGATGTCGTCGGCGCCGTCGACGACGTGGTTGTTCGTCAGCACGTAGCCGTCCGTCGTGACGATCACGCCGGAACCGAGCGCGTGCTGCATGAACTCCCTCGGCTGGCGCTGTCCGCGCTGATTGAACTGGCGTCCGAAAAACTGCTGGAAGAAGTCGTCGTCGGGCATCTGGAACTGCGTAGGCGACATCTTCGCCTTGCCCGTCGCGTGAATGGTGACGACGCCCGGCGTCACGACGTCGACGACGTCGGCGTACGAATCGCGCGCGCCGGTCACGGAATGCTGTGCGAGCGGCGAGGTGACGGTCGCGGCGACCTTGCTCGCCGTCGCTTTCTGCTCGTCGGCGATCCCTCGCCAGGCGATGCCGGTGACGATTAAGGTTGCCGCGAACACGGCTGCCGCGGTCTGCGCCACCCGTTTGCTGATGGTGATGTGGTCATTCATGGTCGTTCGTCCCTCCTGGATCCTGTCTGGATCCATTAGACGGCACGACCCCTTTCACGGCTGTAACAGCAACATTACAAACGTGAAAGGAAGGCGCGAGGCTTCAGCCGAGCGGAAGCCGCACAGCGAAAACAGAGCCACTGCCGGGTTCACTGCTGACGCCGACCGTCCCTCCATGAGCGGTGACGATGGCTTTGACGAGGCTGAGGCCGAGCCCAAGGCCGCGCTCGGCGCGGCTGCGGTCGCCGCGGAAGAGCCGATCCCAGATCCGGGGCATTTCATCGGCAGGGATGCCGGCGCCGGAGTCGCGCACTTCAAGCACGGCGTCGTGTCCCTCCCGCTTCACGGCGACGTCCACACGCCCGCCGGTGGACGTGTACTTGACCGCGTTGTCAATCAGGTTCGCGGCCACCTGTTCGAGGCGCGTGCGGTCGCCGATGACCACCACACGTTCGTCCGCCGTGGACGCCGGCAGCGCGGGCGACTCGGCGAGCGCGACACCCTTGGCGTCGGCCACGTCGTGATACAGATCGATCGCGCGCGCCACGACTTCGTCGAGCGGCACCGGCTCGCGCCGCAGCTGCATCGCGCCGCTCTCGGCTTCCGAGATGTCCATCAGCGTGTTGAGCATGACCAGCACGCGATCCGTCTCCTCGACGCAGTCGGCCAGCGCCTCGCGGTAGCGCTCCACGTCGGGCGGCGCGGCAAGCGCCATCTCCGCGGTCCCGCGCAGGCGCGTCAGCGGCGTGCGGAGATCGTGTGACACGTTGTCGAGCGCACCGCGCATGGCCGTGACGAGCCCCTCGATCTTGTCGAGCATTGCGTTGAAGAGCGCCGTCAGCTCCCCAATGGCGTCTTTCCTTCCAGGGCTCGATTGACTCGCCCCCGCGCCGCCCATTGGCACGCGCGCGTCAAAGCGCCCCGTGCGGATGATGCGCTGCACAGCCAGCGTCAGCCGACGGATGGGGTACAACGCGGACTGCGTCGCGAGGTACCCGCCGGTGAGCGCGATGGCGACGACGGTCAGCGTCACGAGCCCGAGCGCCGCGCGGAACCTCGCGAGCAGGTCGTCGCGCTGATCGGTGCTCTTGCCGACGACGATCAGCGTGTCGTCCGGCAGCCGTAGCGACGCCTTTTCAATCCGAGCCGGATCCCAGCCGCGCGGGTTGCTGACGACGATCGCCTGCGACCGTCTGTTGATGATCTGGACGTACAGACGTTCGGGCGCGGTTTGCTGCTCGGACTGCACCGTCTCGGCCAGGCCATCCAGGCCTCCGCGCGCGTACGCCGCCGTGTACTCGCCGAGCTTTCCCTCGATGATCTGCTGATCGCGCTGCGCGAGCGACTGCGCGGTCAGGTAATACGTGAGCAGCACGATCGCGACCGATCCGACGACGAACAGGGTCGCGTACCACAGCGCGATGCGCAGCCCGAATCCTCTATCCGCGGAGGACATAGCCCACTCCCCGCACGGTGTGCAGCAGTTTCTTCTCGAACGGCTTGTCGATGCGCTCGCGCAGGCGGCTGACCAGGACGTCGACGATGTTGGTCTGCGGGTCGAAGCTGTAGTCCCACACGTGGGAGAGAATCATCGTCTTCGACACGACTTTGCCCGCATTGCGCATCAGGTACTCGAGCAGCGCGAACTCGCGCGGACGAAGCTCGATGGCGGTCCCGCCGCGCGCCACACGGCGCGTCAGCAGATCCAGCACGAGTTCCTCGACCGTCAGCGTCGTCGGTTCGGGCGTGCGTGTGGCTCGGCGCACGAGCGCCTGCACGCGCGCCAGGAGCTCGGCGAACGCGAAGGGCTTGGTGAGGTAATCGTCGCCGCCAGCCTGCAGTCCGCGAACGCGGTCGTCGACGGAGCGGCGCGCGCTGAGGATCAGCACCGGCGTCAGGATGGCGCGGCGCCGCAGCTCGTCGATGAGCGACAGGCCATCGCGCTTCGGCAGCATCACGTCGACGATGGCAACGTCGTAGGGCGCCGCGGCAGCGGACTCGAGGCCGGCCTCGCCGTCCGCGGCGCGGTCGACCCCGAAGCCGGCTTCACGGAGTCCCCGCTCGACGAACTCGGCGATCGTCGCGTCGTCTTCGACCAGCAGGGCCCGCACAGGATCGATGATAGCGAAAGAACCGTGCCAACAATCTCTGACCCCGTTGGGGGTCAGAGATCGGACGACCTCTGACCCCGCCCGGGGTCAGACGTTCTCAGCGCGCGGGGGTGCCCTTCGGCGCGGCGCGGAGATACTGCGCCGGCCAGGGCGCGGAATGGCCGAGTTCGGCGGCCGCATGCTCCGGGAAGTACGGGTCGCGCAGCAGTTCCCGCGCCATCAGAACGCAGTCGGCCTGCTCGCGGCGGATGATTTCGTCCGCCTGCGCCGCGGTCGTGATGAGGCCGACGGCGCCCGTGGCGATCCCGGCCTCGCGCCGAATCCGCTCCGCAAACGGGACCTGATAGCCGGGCGCGAGCGGGACCCGCGCGTCCGCGACGCCGCCGCCCGACGAGCAGTCGATGAGATCGACGCCGCGCCTGCCGAGCTGCTTCGCCAGCGCGACGGACTGCTCAATGTCCCATCCGCCGTTGTACGTCCCCTCCGGAGCGCCTTCACCCCGGACCCAGTCGGTCGACGAGATGCGGACGAACACGGGGAGCGAATCGGGCCACACGCCGCGAACGGCATCGACGACTTCGCAGGCGAGCCGCGCTCGGTTGTCGAACGAGCCGCCATACCGATCCGTTCGCGTGTTGATGAGCGGCGACAGGAATTCGTGAACCAGATAGCCGTGCGCCGCGTGCACCTCGACGACGTCGAATCCTGCCAAGCGGGCGCGGACGGCGGCTGCACGGAACGCCGCGACAATCCGCGCGATGCCGTCCGTGGTCAGTGGAACCGGCGTGGGATAGTTGGCCGCGAACGGCGCATCGGTCGGACCAACGGGCGTCCATCCGCCGTGCGCGACTTTGCCGCCGCCGTCCCACGGACGCGCCGTGCTGCCTTTGCGTCCCGCGTGCGCGAGCTGGATCCCCGCCAGCGCGCGCTGGCTATGAATGAAGTCCACGATTCGCGCCAGGCCGGCGATGTGATCGTCCTTCCACAACCCGAGGTCCTGCGGACTGATCCGTCCTTCAGGTTCGACGGCCGTCGCTTCCGTGAACACGAGTGCAGCGCCGCCGACGGCGCGGCCTCCGAGATGCACCAGGTGCCAGTCGGTCGAGAAGCCGTCGTCGCTCGAGTACTGGCACATCGGCGAGACCACGAGCCGGTTGGCCAGCGTGACCGACCGGAAGCGAAGCGGATCAAACAGATGCGGCATGGGGAATATTCTGCGGCTCTGCGGCTTTTGTCACACGCCGGTGTGCGCATCCGCCCACCCGCCGTCGCGTTTCCCGATCGATACGCGTGTTTGTTCCGGAAATGTGCGTCAGTGCGACACGACCGTGGCAGTGCCCTTGCTCAGCGTCTCCAGGTGCTTTCCGGTCTGCGCGGACGCATCGTCCTGATTGCGGCCATCGCCGTGCTGCCGGCGCTCGCCTTGATTGTCTACGGCCAGCGACTGACGCGCGCGCGGGAGCTCGCCAAGACGATTGACGACAACGTGCGCCTCGTCCACCTGGCTGCGGCGCAGGAAGCGTCGGCCCTCCACGGCGCGCAGCGGCTGATGAGGATGCTCTCGCGCGTCCCCGACATTCCCGATTCGGTCGGCGAATGCGAGCTGATTCTGCGCCGCGTCGTCGACGATCAGCCGGGGTTCCTGATGGTCGCCGTCCTCGACGTCAGCGGCGGCGTGACGTGCTCCAGCGAGCCGGCGGGCTGGCTGCATCTTGCCGACCGGGAGTGGTTCCAGCAGGCTGTGCGTACGAAGACACCAGTGGTCAGCCGGGCGCAAATCGGTCGAATCAGAGGGATCCGCGACATCGTCATCGCGCAGCCGATCCTCGACACGGCTGGCGGAGTGACTTCGGTCCTTGCGGTCGGGATCGATCTCGCATGGCTCGCGCGAATGGCTTCAGATGTGCCGCTGCCGGTCGGGGCAACGCTGACGCTGTTCGATCGCGACCGGACCATCATCTCGCGGTCGCCCGACGGCAGTGCCTGGACGGGGCGACGCGTGGAGTCGCCCTCCATCGCGGAATGGATGCGCGATCCGCGCTTCGACTCGATTGTCGAAGACGTCGGCGT
>DASQHH010000358.1:0-2916 GCA_035632195.1 Vicinamibacterales bacterium | reverse complement strand
ACGGGCTGGCGCCGCCGATTTACGCCCGGTCTCTTGCTGCTTGAACGCCCAGGCCGCAGCGATGACCTCCCGCGCATAGACGATGAGCCGCAGTGCACGTGGGATACGGGCCTTGACCGACGGATACGTGGATTGACGTCCCAATATCGAGAATGAATTACTGCCGTGCGCAGACTCGCAATCGAAATACCGGCTTGCACAGGTGTCACGGGCTCTCGTACACGCGCCATACGACGACGTTCGGGCGCAATGAGTACGCTGACTGTTGAATACGGTCTCGGACGAACGGATCCTTGGATCGACTGAAGCGATTGCCGGAGTTGCGGGGTGAATATCGCGTGGGTCTACAGGCCGGCGCCACCGAGCCGAGCCTCGGCGTCGCGCTGGAGGGCCCGGAGGTCAACGTTGTCGACGTTGTCGACGTCCGCGCCGGCGGCGACGCCGCCGATCATCCGTCCCGCCAGGCGCACGCGATCGGCGACGCTGACGTCGCTGTCGACCAGCGGCACGAGCACGTCGCGGATGGCTGGCGGCAGCGCGTGCTCCAGGAATTCGATGGCGTTCGCCCGCACCGCCGCCGTGCCCGAGCGCAGGCCGACATATACGCTGTGCATGTCTTCGTCGGGAAACAGCAGCGTCATGAGCCGGAAGATGCGCTCGACTTCACGGACCATCGACGCCTGCAGCGACTCGGCGGCGCCGCCATCGCCGCGCCCCAGCAGCGCGCCCAGCTCCTGATATGAGCGGTAATGGCCGAGGATCTCCGCCGCGAGCAGCGTTTCGATCAACTCGCGCTCGAGCCGCCGGTCCGGATGGAGCTGCCGCAGCTTGTTCAGCGCGGACACGACGCGCAGCCGCACGACCGGATCGCGATCGAGCAGATGTTCGGTCAGCGTCTCTTCCGCGTCCGGGGTCCCGATCCGCTGCAGCTCCGCCGGCACCTCCGCGCGCAATTCCGGCGGCCGGGTCTCGTCGCCGAGCGTGCCGGCGAGGGCCGCCACCGCTCCGGTCGCGCCCGCCGCGCGCAGCGCCAGCCGGGCGACGTCCACCGACGGGTCCTTCATCAACGCGACGAGCTCGGGGCCGAACTCCGCCGGCAGCGACGCCATCATCGTCGCCGCCTGCCGGCGCGCTTCCTCGCCGTCCGGTCCCGTCCGCGCGATCGCGCCCTGCAGCAGCAGGCGCACCGCGTCCAGATTCTGCGCCGGGCCGGGCCGCGCGAGATACAGCGCCATCGCGGACCCGACCGACGGTCCCTGCATCTGCTCCAGATCGCTGACGCGCGCGAGCGGATCGACGTCGGTGACCCGCGCCAGGTACAACAGCGCTTCGGCGCGGACCGACGCGTCCTCGTCCGCGAGGCGCGCCTCGACCGCCGAAACCGCACTCGCGTCCTTCGCCGCCGCGAGCAGCGCGATTGCCTTCTGCCGGATCGCCGGATCCTCGTGGTCGACGAGCGGACGCACCGCGTCCACGCTCTCCGGCACGTTGCGCGCCGCGAGCACGCCGAGCGCGTAGAGGATGTCGGCGCGATCGCCCGACTGCAGCGCTGCCGTCAGCGCCTCGGACGTCTCGCGGTCGAGCACGCTCGCCTGGATGCGTTCCGCGTCGAGCCGGTGCGCCTGGATGCTCTGGCGCAGATTGGCCACGTACCCGCGGGTCGCGATCACCGCCGCGGCGCCCCACACGACGAGCAGCGCCATCGTCACGAAGCTGATCGTGGTCACCGTTGCGCCGAAGATGCCGACCGCCGCGAGGACGACCAGCGATCCGCTCCAGTCGCCGAGCCGCCAGACCACCGCGTCGATGAACGCCTTGGCGTGGAACATCTGCCGCGTCGGCACCGGCAGATACAGCAGCTCAATCGCGGATCGATCGACCGAGTAGCGCAGCACCTGATCGCCGCCCTTGAGCACCACCGCGCTGAGCAGCCCGCCCCACACGAGCACGCCGGCCGATCCTGCGGTCAGCGCGAACGGGACGATGAGCAGCGTGACGCCGATGCCCCACCGCCGCAGCAGCCGCGACGTGAGGAACACCTGCGCGGCCAGCGAGAGCGCTCCCGCGTAGACGTTGAACGTGCCGAAGAACGCAGTCAGCGCATCGGTGTCCGCGATCGTCTGCTTGGCGATGGCGCGGAACTGCCACGCAGCGATCGTGGTCACCAGCGACGACATGCCGATGACGCCGGCGATGGCGCGCAGATACGGCGAGCGCCAGACCGTCGACGCGCTCTCGATGAGGCCGCCCTTCGGCGGCGCCTCCAGGCGATCGTCGGCCATGTCCGCGTCGAGATCGGGCCGGCGGTCGCGCCAGATCGCCGTGACCAGCAGCGGACACACGCCGAGCGCGATGCCGGTCGCCAGCAGCAGCGCCGGCGTGCCCACGCGGGTCGCCGAGACGCGCGTCAGCAGCCCGCCGACGATCCACCCGCAGATCGAACCGCTGCCGACGACGCCCACCAGCCGCTTCGCTTCGCGCGTCGTCATGACGCAGTTGGCGAGCGTCCAGACCTGCGCAGGCAGGAGGACGCCGTAGACGCCCGCCCAGACATAGAGCACGGGCAGCATCCACGATGGATCGGCCCGGACGCTCAGCGCCCAGAACCCGACGCTCGTCGCCGAGAACAGCAGCAGCGTCCGCACGAGCGTCGTCCGCACCGTCGTCTTCGATCCGGCGCGGAGGTAGATCGCCATGACGAGCGCGACCGCAGCCGCCGACGCCATGTCGGCGAGCGGCAGCCGCGACGCGCTGTAGCGCGCGAGGAACAGCGCGTCCCGCGTCGACTTGGTGACGACGTAGCTGCCGACTACGAGGAAGAGATACAGGAACAGGAAGCCGGTCCGCGCGCGCTCGCCCTGGCGGACCTGCAGCAGGCGGTCGAGCATCAGCGCAGGACTTGCCGGCCGTCTGTGT
>DASQHH010000357.1:0-13045 GCA_035632195.1 Vicinamibacterales bacterium | reverse complement strand
GATGTTGCGGAAGTCGCCCTTGGAGAAGGCCGTGTTTTCGTCGATCTTTCCCGTCAGGAATCCCTTGCCGAGCGGGCTGAACGGCACGAATCCGATGCCCAGTTCCTCGAGCGTGGGCAGGATCTCTCGCTCGGGCTCGCGCCACCATAGCGAGTACTCGCTCTGGAGGGCGGCCACGGGCTGAACGGCGTGTGCACGACGAATCGTCTGCGCGCCGGCCTCGGACAGCCCGAAGTGTCTCACCTTGCCTTCGCGGATCAGCTCTTTGACGGCGCCGGCGACGTCCTCGATCGGGACCTGCGGGTCGACGCGGTGCTGATAGAAGAGATCGATGCGGTCGGTGCCGAGGCGCTTCAGCGATGCGTCCGCCACCTCTTTGATGTGCACGGGACGGCTGTCGAGGCCGGCCTGCTTCCCGTTCTCGAACTTGAAGCCGAACTTCGTGGCGATGACGACGCGATCGCGGACGGGCGCGAGGGCCTCGCCGACGAGCTCTTCGTTCGCATACGGACCGTACGCTTCCGCGGTGTCGAAGAACGTGACGCCGCTATCGACCGCCGCGCGCAGGAACGCCATCCCCTGCTTCCGGTCGACGGCGGGACCATAGGCGAAGCTCAGGCCCATGCAGCCGAGTCCCAGCGCCGAAACCTCGAGTCCGCTTCTGCCGAGTGTTCGTGTGTGCATCACGTTCCATTCTCAAGTCTCGCGCGGCGCGTCTCAAGTGGTAAGTTGTCCCGCTGATGAGCCACAGGCCATGAGTCGAACGCTCGCTGTCGTCGCGGCACTGGCCGCTCATGCCGGGCTGACCGCGTTCGTCGCGCCCTACCGCGAACTCGTGCTCGCCGCGGGCAGCCTTCTCTCGCACGGCCACGACATCGCGGACATTCCGCGCCTGGCGCTGGTCGGGTTCGTCGCAACCGCCATACCGATCGTGGCCGTCGCCGCGATTGCGGCGGGCGTGTTCGGCTCGAATCGAAACGAGAGTACGCAGTAGCTACCGGTGGTGCGCGGCGAAGAAATTCCAGATGATGTCGTCGGTGGTCACGCCGGTCGATGCGTCGAGCGCCGGGTTGAACGGAACCATCCCGGCAACGTTCATCGGGCTGAGATACCACTGATGCACCCCGCCCCGCAGCGTGTAGAACTGCACTTCGGTACCGCCGCTGCAGGCGCTTGCGCGCTTTTCAGGCACGCCGGTGACGTTCCGCTGCGCGTCGCACAGGGGAGCGGTGGTGTCGACGCTGACGCATGCGTCGGACGACATCCAGTAGTCGAACGACTGCTCCTGCGACGCGACAACCGGCTGCCCGCAGTAAAGGACGGTCGGGTCCTGGTCGCCGTGAAGCATCAGCACGGACACGGGCGCGCGGGGCGCCGGCACGTTCTGAATCTGGCCTGGCGAGACCACGGTCCCCTCGACGACGGCGATGGCGGCGACGAGATCCGAATCTTCGATGCCGACGCGATGCGCCATGAAGCCGCCGTTGGAGAGGCCCATCACGAACGTCTTCCTCGGGTCGGAGTGAATGCTGGCCTGCGTGGCGAGGATCAGCTGACGGACGAACGCGCTGTCGTCCGGACCGCCCGCGCCGTAGGAGTTGTTGAAGAACTCATTCCATTCCGTGATGCCGGCGCCGGGTGACACGAGCGCGTACGGATAAGCGACCGCGAATCCGGACTGATCGGCTTTGACGTTGAACTGGCTCGTGGTCACGAAGCGGGCGCCGGAACCCTCGGACCCGTGAAGACCGACGACCAGAGCGCCGACGTTCGCCTGAAACGCCGCCGGCACGTGCAGCAGATACGCGCGCGTCGTGCCACCGGCCACAATCGTGTGGCATTCGGGATCGGCGAACGCCTCCCCGCAGGCGTTGATCGAGGCCGGAGTCGCCGGACTCGTGCTCGTGCCTCCGCAGGAGGTCAGCAACAGCGCGATCAGCCAGCAGAGAGCCCGCCTCACGGGTTCTGACGTTCGCCGAACCAAAAACAGAGTCCGTCCGGCGCGACGACGTAGAACACCTTCCACGACCCGTTGTCGCGCTTCTCGATGCTGAAGGCGCCCGGTTCCTTCTGGAGTCCGTTGGCTCTGAACTCCTCGAGCAGCGTCTCGACGCCGGTGACATGGAAGGCGCAGCCGTCCTGCGTCGGATCGCCGCCGTTTTCGGCCAGGCGCATCTGAATCGAATCGCGCGCGAGCACGGCGGACTTGTGCGGCGCGTCAGCTCTCGATACGACGCGGAGCCCGAGGATCGACTCGTAGAACGGGACCGCCGCGGCGACGTCCTTCACCGGCAGGTTCATGGCGTCGCCTTGATAGCCGAACGCCCGATCGAGCGTTCCGTTCATGAACCAGATTGTAGCCGCACGCGATCACTGCACGACGCTCGTGGCCGCGGCGATCGGGTTCGCGACGGCTGCGGCGGTGTCGAAGAAGATCGAGCCGCGGGTGTCGGTGGCGAAGTAGCGCATCCCGCTGCTGCCGGGGCTCGCGGGATCGCCGCCGGCAAAGTACGAGCTGGCGGGCTGGCCGACCGATCCGTTGCAAGTGCCGGCGGGGCTGCTCACGTCCATGGTGCCGGCCGCACCGTCTTTGGCCAGCGTGATCAGATACCCGCTCTTGAGCACGCCGTTCGACGCGAGGTCGGGGCCCAGGAAGGCCTGATTCGAGCCGGCCGGGGCCTTCGCGAGATCGCCGAGATCGACGGCGTAGCCGCCGGCCGCGCAGCTCGACGAGTAGCCTGCCTGAGCGCTGTTGATCGCGCGCATCGATCCGATCGCGGACGCTTCGTTGCCCGACATGCGCGCGCGCAGCAGTCCCGGCACCGCAATCGCCGCGATGATGCCGATGATCGCGACGACCATCAGGAGCTCGATCAGCGTGAAGCCGTCTTCCTCCCACGCGGCGGACGCGGACGCACTGGCCATCCACACAGTGTACGGCCACGCGGGCAACGGCTCGCAGTAGTAAAGCGGAATTGCGAACGAATGCCTGTCTCGTAATTCACTTACATTTATGATCGGCCGATGGATGCCTTTGCGCCCATTCCCGGCGGCTGGTTCACGATGGGCACCGAACGCGGGCAGGGCGACGAACGCCCGCCGCACCGCGTGTTCGTCGACGCGTTCGAGCTCGCCGTCTATCCCGTCACCCGCGCCGCGTACGAGGAATTCGTGCTCGCTACCGGACACGAACCACCGAAGGGCTGGGAGCGGCCCGAGCTCGCGCGCGCCGATCTCCCCGCCGTCGGTGTCAGCTGGCACGACGCGGTCGCCTACTGCGCGTGGCGATCGGAGGCCGACCGACGCGCGGTCCGCCTGCCGACCGAAGCGGAATGGGAATTCGCCGCGCGCGGAACGCAGGATTCGCTCTTTCCGTGGGGCGACCTCGTCCCCGACTGGATGCCGAACGGCGGACGCGGACCGCTGCCCGCGCCATGGCCGGTGACACTCGGCGAGCCGACCGGCTTCGGCCTCTTCGGCATCTCCTCGAACGTGCACGAATGGTGCGCCGACTGGTGGGACGCGGACTACTACAGCCGATCGCCCGAGCGGAATCCGACGGGCGCCGACAGCGGCGTGCGGCGCGTCTCCCGCGGCGGCGCGTGGCGGCACGCGACGACGATGTGCCGCGTGACGCTGCGGAGCAAGATCGATCCGTCGTTCCGGTACGATGATTACGGGTTCCGGTTGGCGCGCGGTCTCTGACTAGCGGCCCAGGCGGAGATAGCTGACGAGAACGGCGGTGTGCAGGATGACCGCGAGCCAGCAGGCGACCACCGGCATCGCCGATTCGCCCCACTTCCTCAGATAGCGCGCGGTAAACCACAGCGTCGCGATGACCGCGAACGGCTCGAACACGAGCAGCGCGGGCAGGAACGCGACGAGATATCCAAGCGTCGCGGCGAAGCCGACCACCGCTGCCATCGGCGCGTCCAGCGGCTGCAGCGCCATCCCCCCGTACAGCGCCGCCATCGTCAGTGGCAGCGGCAGGCAGACGGAGACGACCATCGCGGGGACGTATGACGTCTGCGCGATGGCGGCTGTAGTCACGCAGTGGGGCGTAGCAGCCCGTGTGCCAGTGTGTTTTGTGCGGCCCTGCGCGGGTTCAACGGGGCCGCACCTTCCATATTTGCAAGCGAAAACACGAATCGGAACGTCACGGACCGTTCGGGCGTCTAAGCGCGCATGCAGTCCAGACGTGACTTCGTCGCTCTCTCAACGGCCTTCTTCGCGCCCGGCTTTCAGCCCGGCGCCAATGCCGACGCACTCCGCTCGGAATTCCTGCTCGACCTCACGATCGACGCGCGCCCGCCGGACATGGTCGGCTTCCCCGGCGGCGAACGCGCGATCGTCACCGTCGCCGGGGGATCGTTCCAGGGACCGCGGTTGAAGGGCACGATCGCCCCAGGCGGAGGCGACTGGATCGTCCAGCGCCCCGATGGCTCCCGCCTGCTGGACGTGCGGCTCGTGATGACGACCGACGATGGGCAGAAAATTTTCGTCAGCTGGCGTGGAGTCGCATACACCGAGAACGGCGCGCTGTTCGCGCGAATCATCCCCATGTTCGAGACCGGCGCGGACAAGTACGCCTGGCTCAATCGCATCGTGTCGGTCGGCGTTTATCGTCCGCAGGCAGGCGCCATCGCCTACCGTGTCTTTCGTGTTCTTTGACGCCGGGCTCGGCTGAAGCCTCGCGCTCCGCCCGGGCCCTTCCCTGTTAGAATTCGCTGACCCTTTGAAGAAGAGCCGCGCGGTACCGCTGTCGCTCGTGTCGACGCTCGCCGCCGCAGCGATCGCTTCCGGCTGCGGCTCGTTCGGCCGCCGCCAAGGCTGGCAGACGTGCGTCGACCGCACCACCGACTACTCCGTCGATCAACAGAACTGCGAGAACGAGCGGCGCTATGCGCATCCGTACGGCTACGTGCCGCACTACTACTGGTATTACTACCCGCGGGGGTACTACTGGGGCGCGCCGGGCATCGGGATGCGCGTCCCCGTCGGCGGCACGTACATGACGTCCCCCCACATGACGGCGCCGATGGCCCACACCGGCGTGTCCGCCGTCCGCGGCGGATTCGGATCGTCCGCCACCAGTCACGCGGGGAGCTGAGGGCATGCAGCGCCGCGTCATCCGCCCGCGCGCCAACTGGGAAAAGACCGTCGAGGGCCAGGGGCTCATCTACCACCACACGAAGAACAAGGACGGTGTCGACCAGGTCTATTGGGACGAGAGCGCGTTCTACGCGTTCAGCAGCCGCGAGGTCGACGAGCTCGAAGCCGCGACGAACGAAATCCGGCGCATCGCGCTCGAAGCGGGACAGCACATCATCGACAAGAACCGGTTCGCCGAGTTCGGCATCCCGCCGTCCTGCGTCGACGCCATCGTGTGGTCCTGGAACGCAGAGCCGCCCGCGATTTACGAGCGGCTGGACCTGGCGTACGACGGCAATCGTCCGCCCAAGCTGCTCGAGTACAACGCGGACACGCCGACGGCGCTGCTCGAAGCGTCCGTGGTCCAGTGGTATTGGCTCAAGGACACGCAGCCCGGCGCCGACCAGTTCAACTCCATCCACGAGCGGCTCGTCGCGAAATGGAAGGAGCTGAAGGATTACCTGATGGGACGGCTGTATTTCTGCGCGTCCGAGGACGTCCAGGCCGAGGACCTGATGACGACGACGTATCTGCGCGATACGGCGACGGAGGCGGCGCTGGAGACGGCGGCGCTGCTGATGAAGGACATCGGATGGGACGCGACCGGACATCAGTTCGTCGATCTCGACAACGCGCCGATGCAGTCGATCTTCAAGCTGTATCCGTGGGAGTGGCTCGTCCACGAGAACTTCGGACCGAATCTGCTCGAGACCTATCGCACGACGCAGTGGATCGAACCCATCTGGAAGATGATGTGGTCCAACAAGGCGCTGCTCGCCGTGTTGTGGGAGCTGTATCCGAATCATCCCAACCTGCTGCCGGCGTATCTCGACGGTCCGCGCGACCTGACGCGCTACGTCAAGAAGCCGAAGCTGGCGCGCGAGGGCGCGAACATCACGCTCGTCGGCGACACCACGGTCGAGACCGGCGGCGACTACGGCGAAGAAGGATTCGTGTGGCAGGCGCTCGCGCCCGTGCCGAAGATCGACGGCAACTACCCGATCATCGGGTCGTGGCTCGTCGACGGCGTGGCGTGCGGCATGGGCATCCGGGAGTCGGCGGGACCAATCACGGACAATTTGAGTCGCTTCGTGCCCCATATGTTTCGGTAAAGGGAGCGCGAGGCTTTAGCCGAGCGGAGGATTCGATGGATCGCATTCAAGCTGCCCTGGCCGGGAGCGGCGCCTTCGCGTTGACATTCGCGGTGTCGCTGGTGCTGCTGGCGGTGTTCGCGCTGGTCTACAGCGCGATCACGTCACACCACGAGATGACGCTGATCGGGAAGGGCAACAAGACCGCCGCGCTCTCTCTCGGCGGGTCGATTGTCGGCTTCGTGATTCCCGTCGGCAAAGCGATCGCGCAGCGCGTGGACATGACCGACCTGCTCGTGTGGTCCGCCATCGCGTTCGTCGCGCAGCTGGTCGCTTACGGGGTCGCGGCGGTCCTCGTCCCGCATCTGCGGAGGTCCATCGAGGACGACCACGTCGCCAGCGGCATCCTCCTGACAGCGTTAGCGATTGCGATCGGCGTTCTCAACGCAGCAGCGATGAGCCTGTAGCTGAAACTGAATCGGGGATTGCGGATTGCAGATTGTGGATTAACAGGTTCCAGGTTCCAGGTTCTAGCTTTCCTATCGGACGATTATTCCGCTGCCTGCGCCGGAGATTCAGCGCCCGTAGCGGCGCCGGCGCGCAGGCGATCCAGAAAGTCCTTCGCGTCCGCAAGGCCGAATCCGTAGAGCCGTCGCGCCGTATAAATCGCGGCAACCGTCTCACCGCGCGCGTCGAGCCTGCGCAGATACTCGGCCTGTTCCTTCCGCGATTTCGAACTGAGCTGCGAGTATTCGTCGCCGGAGAACGAGACGGCCGGCGCAATCTCCACAGCCGGCCGCATGGCCTCGAGGAACGCGGCCGCGCCGGGCGACGCCGTCCACCGCACGCGGACGAACGACGGCGCCGCCGCCTCGACGGGATAGTCGTTGAAAAGAGTGCTGCTCGTCCCGTACCAATGCTTCTCCACCGGCGCTTTCCGGGCGCGTTCGGCCGCGAGCGCTGTGGTGAGCGGCGACACGTCCGAGCTGACGTCGAATTCCACGTAGCGAAGCGTCTGCGTCGATCGACGGCCCTGCGCGTCCGGGAAGGTCGTGCGCTCTTTGACGAGCCTCGCACTGCGGATCTCGCGATATGGGATGAAGACGACGGTCCCGTCGGTCGCGGGCAGCGCATCATTCAGATAAGACCGGAAGTGCACGAAGACGCCGTCCGCTCCCGTGCGCGCGAGCCAGTTGCCCGCGCCGAAGCAGGCGGTGACGTACCGCTGCAGGAACAGCAGCGCGAGCAGCGTGAAAGCGCCGACGTAAGAAGGAAGGTAGCGACCGATTCCCGGCGGCTGACCGCGGCCGAAGACGATGGCGCCGGCGGCGGATGCGGCGAGTGCGACGGCGATCAGGACCGCGCGCCAGGGCGGATTCCGGAACACGCGATCGCCGGGGTTGGCTTCGACCTCGGAAGCCCGCAGCAGAGTCATGATCGGCCGCAAGGGCGCAGCCGGTCAGATCTTAGATCGGCCGCTCCACACTGCCTTGCTGCGGACGCGCGCGAGTTCCAGCTGCGCGCGCCGCCTGGCGTACGAGAGGGCGAAGAGCAGCAGAACCATCAGTTCGTGCACGACGCGCCCGCCGGCTTGAACGATCGGACGCGCAACTCGTTGCTCGTCAGCACTCCGGTCGCGACGACGCGGCGGCCGACCAGCTTCTTGAGCCCGCTTGCGTCCGAGTAGTCGACCAGCGCCACGGGCGCCGCGCTCTTCTTGAGGAATCCCGACTTCCAGCTGCGCGCCTTCGGCGCGTCGGCGCCCGAGGTGTCGGTCAGCCGGAACTCGTTCTCCTCGACCGTCGTCTCGAGGCACCCGGTGATCGTCACCGGCGCCTGGCCGATTTCCGAGGGCGTCGGCGCAATCGCGGCCGTCTTCGCGGCAGCGGGCGCCGGAGCGGTCGTTTTCGTCGCGGCCGGCGCCGTCGGACCGGCGTTCTCCGCCACCGCGGCGGGCCTCGGCTTCTGTGCGGCCGCCTTCACTGTCCTGGCGTGGGCCGGCTGACCCGCGCTGTGGGTCTGAGGCGCCTCTGAGGCACCTCGGACGCGGGTCTGAGGTGTCTCAGAGGTGGGCTTCGCATCCGGCGCGAGCTGCAGCTCCGCCTGCGGCTTCTTCGCGGCCGCCGCTCTCGCCGCGGCGCGCGACGCGGCATAGCGCGCGAACACCACCGTGGCAATCACGAGAATCGCGATGCCTGCGATGATGATGGCGCGGCGGCGACGCTCTCCCGACGGACGCTTCGACGTCTGGGCAGACTTCCCGTCCATGCACAGCTCCTTTGCGAGGGCTGCCGCCCTTTGTCGCAATTCACGTGCCCGCGGGTTTGTTCGGAAAACCGCCCAATCGGCTGCTGCGCCACTTACAGATCACAGATTTGGTCTCCGAAAACCGTTGGGATCCCTGCGTCTGTGCTATACCTCGTTGCACATGAGCGAGTCCGAGGATTTCGCCGCGCTGTTCGAGAAGTCGCTGAAGGCGAAACCGGTCCGCAAAGGCCAGAGCGTCGAAGGCACCATCGTCGCGATCAACGCGAAGGGCGCATTCGTCGACGTCGGCGGCAAAGGCGAGGCGATGATCGACGCCGCCGAACTGAAAGACGACGAAGGCAGGGTTCAGGTGAAGGTCGGCGACCGCATCCATGCCGTCGTGACGTCGACCGAGGGCGGACTGACCCTTTCGTACAAGCTCGCGCGCGGCGCGGCGACGAACAGGCAGCTCGAGGACGCGTACCGCTCGGGACTCACGGTGGAGGGCAAAGTCGAGCGTGAGGTGAAGGGCGGGTACGAGATCCGCATCGGCGGCACGCGCGCGTTCTGCCCGTTCTCGCAGATTGATATCAGGCGCTCGCGGGACCACGACCGGGGGGCAGGGGCCCCCGGAGCGGACAATGCCCAGCACGTCGGTCGAGTCTACGAGTTCCGCATCACCGAATACGCCGAAAGCGGCCGCAACATCATCGTCTCGCGGCGGGCGCTGCTCGAGGAGCAGCAGAAGGCGGACGCCGCCGAGGTCCGCCGCTCGATCGTCGTCGATGCCGTACTAACCGGGCGCGTCGCGTCGGTCCGCGACTTCGGCGCCTTCATCGACCTCGGCGCCGGCGTGCAGGGGCTGCTCCACGCGTCCGAAATGGGCTGGTCGCGCGTCGTCCCGTCGCAGGTCGTCGAGACCGGCCAGCCGATCACCGTCAAGGTGCTGCGCGTCGAGGACGATGGGCAGAAGATCGCGCTGGGACTCAAGCAGCTGCTCGCCGACCCGTGGACGAAGGTGGCGGCAACGTATGCGGTCGAGCAGGTCCGCACCGGCCGCGTCACGCGGCTCGCGGACTTCGGCGCGTTCGTCGAGCTGGAACCGGGCATTGAAGCGCTCGCCCACGTGTCGACGTTCGAGGCGGCGGGACACGCGAAGGACTGGAAGAAGGCCTTCGCCATCGGCACGACCGCGCCATTCGAAATCGTCAGCATCGATGTCGACAAACGACGGATTGGCGTGAAACCTTCCGTCGAGACATCGACGCAAGAGATCGACGCCCCGATCGTGCAGCAGGAGGCGCCGGAGCGGCTCGGGTCGTTCGCCGATCAGCTGCGCAACGCGATCAAGCGATGACGACGCCGGAGATCGCAGGCATCTCTCCATTCTTCATCGTGAAGAACGTTCCGGCGGCGCTCTCCTTCTATCGCGACCGCCTTGGCTTCGACATCACGTTCCAGGGGCCCGAACCCGACGACATCTTCTTCGGCATCGTCCAGCGCGGCGGGGCGATGATTATGTTCAAGGAGGTCGGCGTCGCTCCGGTGCCCAACTACACCCGGGACATCAAGCAGGGCATCGCCCGCTGGGACGCCTACGTCAGCGTCCCCGATCCCGACGCGCTGGCGGCGGAATTCCAGTCGCGCGGCGTCACGTTCCGGGTGCCGCTGCAGGACACGGGCGACGGCCTGCGCGGATTCGAAGTCCAGGACGCAGACGGGTACGTGCTGTTCTTCGGCCGCACTCGGTGATTGCCGTTGGCAACGGCGCGCCGGCGCCGGCACCGGGACAGCAGAACGGGTACGAGAATCGCGCGCGTCATTGCAGTCTTCCGTCTTCAGCGCGGGCATCTTTCAGGATCGGAACATCGGCGTCCGCGCCCTTCCACAGCGCGAGAAAATCCGTGTACGCCGCCTTCGCCTTCGCCGTGCTTCCCGCGGCAGCCCATGCGCGGCCCAGCTCCAGCCGGGCGCGCGCGTCCAGCGGATCGACGAGGACGAGGCCGCGGTGGTCCACGATCTTCTGGAACTCCGCGGCAGCGGCGGGCGCGTCGTGCGCCGCCAGATACGCTTCGCCGCGGACGTATACCGGATACAGGCTCCCGAAGTAGGTCAGGAAGCTGATCGCCGGGTCCGCGAATTCGTGCGCGAGCGCGGGCTGCAGTTGTTCGATCGCCCGCGCCGGCTGGCCGGCGTGCAGGGCGAACAGCGCGCGCAGCGCCGGCAGATAGCTCGTCTGCACGGACGTGTCTTCCGGATAGCGCTGCTCGAGATCGGCCGCGAGCGGCTGCGCCTCGCTGACGCTGCCGGCGAGCGCGAGCGCGAACGCAGCCGCGTATTCGACGTCGCGGCCCTTCGATGTCCGCAGCGCGGCGCCGGCGTGCTGGCGAGCCGCGGCGGCATCGCCGAACAGCGCGCTCCAATCGGCGACGCCCGCTTCGTAGGTGGCCGCCCCTTCTCGGTGGCCGACGCGCTCGGCGATGTCGACCGCCCGGCGCGACGCACCCGCGGCGGCCGTCAGCTGCCCCGTCCGCGCGAGCGCCAGCGCTTCGATGAGGGCCATCCGCTCCTCGCCGCCGGCTGCACCGCGCACCGCGGCCGCCTGCCGATCCATGCCCCCGCGGTCCCCTTTCAGGAAAGCAACGAAGTAGCCCAGCTCGGGCATCTGGCCTTCGGTGAAGTGCAAACCGATCGCCTTCTCCCATTCGCGTTCCGCCTGGTCGCGCCGCTCCAGCTGAAGGTTGCAGGTCACGAGGCTCTCGTACGAAAAGATGAGGTCGGGATCGAGCGCCTTCGCTCTCGTTGCCTCGTCGAGGCAGAGCTCATACCTGCCGGTTCCGTGCGTGGCGAAACCCGCGATCAGACTGTGCGCGTGGGCATCGCGCGGATAGGTCTGCGCCCAGAGGAGCAGCGTCTGCAGCTCGCGTTCGAGGTTCCCGGTCACCTGGCGGTCGTACATGGTCGCGATGAAGAAGCGCTCCGGATCGCTGACGCGATCGCGCAGCGTATACGCCCGCCGTGTGCTCTCAGCGGACAACGCCGCCTCGCCGACGCCGCTGTACGCGATCCCGATGTTCGCGAACGCCATCGCGAACTGCGGGTCCATGTCCGCCGCGCGCTTGAACAGCGGAAGCGCCGCGGTGGGTCCGGAGCTGACGTTCACCTTCCACCCCGCGCTGAACGCCTTCAGCGCCTCGAGCGATGAGGTCGTCGCCTCTTCGAGCCTCGTCGAATGCTTCTCGACGGTTGCGAGCGACTCGCCGACGCGCGTGCGGAACGTCTTCGCGATGTCGCTGAGGGCGTTGAGGACCTCTTCTTTGCGTGCGGCCTGCACCTGCTCTTCGTCGAGGACGTCTCCGGTGTGGCAGTTCGCGGCCCTCAGGCCGAGCACGTACTGAGACCCGAGCATCGCGATCGACCCTTCGAGCACCGCGGCGCTTCCCGTCCGCTGGCAGACTTCGCGCGCGACGTCGGACGTCAGCCGCGCGTCCGCCGGGCGCCCCATCAGCGCGAGCGTCTTCCGGATTTTCTCGTCGGTCACGAGGCTGAGGAACGGCGACTGCTCGAGCTGTACGGCCAGGCCGCGCCGCAGCGTTTCGTCGAACACCGCGTCGCCGGTCGCGTTCCGGAAGTCGGCGAGGACAATCGTGTCCCTGTCCGTCAGCCGCGGCGGACGATGGAAGTAGGCGTACGTTCCACCGATGACGGCAACGCCGATGGCGATCGCGGCGAGCGCGACGGCGGTCAGCGTCCGTCCGCGGCGGGAACGGGGCGCATCACCGTCGCGCTCGAGCCGGAGCAGATCGGCGCGGATCTCCGACGCGTGCTGATACCGCAGCACACGGTCCTTCTCGATCGCTTTGAGGATGACGCGATCGAGCGCCTCGGGCAGGTCCGTCCGCACGACGCGCGGCGCCGCCGGCTGCGACTCCAGAATCGCGGCGGCGATCACCGCACCGGTCGATCCCGCGAACGCCGGCCGGCCGGTGGCCGCTTCGTAGAGCGCGAGGCCGAGCGAGAACAGATCCGTGCGCGCGTCCAACGGCTCGCCGCGCAGCTGCTCCGGCGACATATAGGCGACGGTGCCGACGATGCTGCCGGATCCGGTGAGGAGAGGGTTGCCCGTCGCGGTGAGCTGTCCCGACGCGGCCGCGACGGGATGGACGTCGGCTTTCGCGAGCCCGAAGTCGAGCAGCTTCGGCCCGTGCGGCGTCAGAAAGATGTTGGCTGGCTTGATGTCGCGATGCACGATGCCGGCGGCGTGCGCGGCCGCGAGCGCGCCCGCCAGCGCGATGCCCGCGTCGACGACCGACGCGATCGCCATCGGTCCCCGCGCCAGCCGCTGCTGCAGCGTCTCGCCCGGCAGCAGTTCCATGACGAGGAACGCGCGGCCGTCTGCGGTTTCGCCGACATCGTGGATCGTGCAGATGTTCGGATGCGGCAGGGCTGCGACCGCGCGCGCCTCGCGCTTGAACCGGTCTCTGGCCTGCTGCGAATCGGTCAATTGCGCCGGCAGCACTTTGACCGCGACATCGCGTTCGAGCCGCGTGTCGGGG